>NZ_CAMFHL010000313.1 GCF_945952095.1 uncultured Arsenicibacter sp.
GGGCCAGGGTCCTGCGCCGATTGACCATGGACGTGTATACCGGCACCGGTCTTCCCGCCGTTTCCGGAGCGCCCTGCTCCGTGTCTTCACGTGCGCTAACGATGTCCATATACGTTACGATTCAGTTAAGCTCTTTCCGGTCATCCATCTTTGCTTTTGCCGGAATCTGGCCAGTGACCGGCAGACAGGAACAAAGCCCCCGTAATAACCAGGCAACTTATTGACATGGAAATAATGCTGCTGACTTCAGCACATCACATGTATCCGTCTACCCGGTATGCATTATTTCCAGAATTTCCAGCTCAGGAATCCGGTTACTCCAGATGTCTTCCCACGTAAAGCCTAGAAAGCCAACCAGACAAAACAAAATCCAGCCCGGTAATACCCGCAGGTCAATCTTTTCCGGATTTTTCCGCTCCTTACCTAGCACCGACCGCTCAAAATAGATCAGGCAGTTACCATCCTTCAGACTCTGCCGGACGAGTACCGAGTTCATCTCGTTCCATCGGTCCAGATCGGTCTGGCGGAGCCGTTCGTAATGTTGCTGTAAGGTACTCATAGGCTTTTTTGACCGTTCAAGCAATAGTTTTGCTATTTCTGTTTATATTGCTGCAATATTTGTTACAACGTTTGTTACATGTCCTGTAGCAATTACAGTAGCAAATATAATGTTAACTTTAAATAGATTGCAAGTGAAATTGTAATTTTTTTAAAGTTTAATTAGGTATTCACTATAAATATCCTGATTAACAATGGATTACAACTTTTCTGAAAAAGTCGATTTATTAATCAGAGAGTCAGGCAAGACAAAAAAGAGCCTGTATGACTTTCTCGAAATGACTGCACAAGGCTTCGATAACATGATGAAGCAGAACTCCTTTTCGGCAATCAGGCTTGCTAAAATTGCCGAATTCTTTGAGATTCAGGTAGGTTTCTTTTATGATCAGCCCTCTAATACATATAAAAGAAAATCGGGCGACGGAGGGGCTTTCGGGGAACAAGTTTTAGACGAACTTAGAAAAGTCTTTAAAGAAGAGTTGAATCAAAAAAACCAACAACTCTTGGCAAAAGACAGACAATTGGAAAATAAAGACAGACAGTTGGAAAATAAGGATAAGCTACTTGAGGGTATGCAACGAACCATTGACGCTCTCGTGGGAAAGTCTAACGACGTAGCAGCAGATGACCGGCATGACGACCCAAAGATTATTGTCCATCCTGCCTTCGCAAGAAAAAGCGAAGAGGAGGTAAATGATTACCAGATCGCTTAAAAATAGCTCCGGCTATTTTTTTGCCAGCACTAAGGGTACATGCGCGGTTACGTCGTAATATATATATAGTATAACGCTATGTATATCGGTCTATATCAATACGTTCTCTTTTAACCTTGAATCCCAGCCGGATCACCAGAAAAGCCTCGTCCTCCGACGGGGCTTTTTCTTTTTAATCCCTGCAAGCCTGACACTACCGATAACTTTCCGGGCGCGGCATCAGCGGCCCTCGCTATTTTTACCGGTAAACCCTGCCATTAAACTATACCCAGCCCCGTCGCAGTGGACTGTCAGTCTAACCGGCAGCAATTCAAAACTTACCCGAAATAACACAAATTCACTCCGGATAAATACCAATACTACCCACATGGGTAGGCAAAAAAGTCTGTCCTGACCGTAAAAACTACCCAAAGGGGTAGTTTTTTTCCGGATCACCTCACCTACTTTCGGGCCACAAATAAAGCTATGCTACCGGTTGGTTACGACCGGGTGCCCCTTAGCGCTCAACTCAATCCCTTCATTCAAAACGTTTATGAGAACTCCCGCTACGCGGACGGACTACGGATCCGTTTCCGGCAATTTTCCGGCTCTCTATACCTTTACATCTACCTGCCCGCGCGATGGGTTTATGTATGTACGTACGCTTACTTCATCTGTCCGGGTCCTGCGCTGGCTGACCACCTGTCTGCTGCTGGCATTGACCGTTTCAGCCGCCTATGCCACCACTACCCGCCCCGTGGGAGCTGCCATTACCTGTTATGTTTCTACTACCGGCGGTAGTAATGCAGCAACGGCCACCAGCTGGGCTACCAGCACCAGCAACTTACAGGGCGCTATCGACTATGTCAAAAAGAACGGTGGCGGCCAGGTATGGGTCGCCAACGGGCTCTACAAACCTGGTACTACTACAGCCAGCAGCTTCTCTCTGGCCAATAACGTGGCCATTTACGGGGGCTTCACCATCGGCCAGACCAGCATCAGCGACCGCAATCTGACAGGGCCTTCCGGCACCACCCTAACCGGCAATCTGGGCGGGGGAATTAACAGTGTTCATGTGGTCAACAACCCGGCGAGCCTGATCCTTACGTCGTCTGCCTTGCTCGATGGATTTGTCATCACCGGTGGAAAAGCAACCAATGCAGAGGGAGGGGGTATGTATAACGTTAATGGCTCGCCAACCATACGGAACTGCGTTTTCACAGAAAATTCAGCTACATCCGGAGGGGGTATGTATAACTTATCCAGCTCACCGACTTTGATTAATTGCAGTTTTCTTAATAACTCGGTTAACCAGAACGGTGGTGCGATATTAAGCTTCGATAGTTCCCCAATCCTTGTCAATTGTGTATTCCTCAATAATTCAGCAGGCAGCAACGGCGGTGCTATTATGAACGAAAGCAGTTACCCAACATTCGTTAATTGCTCATTTTCAGGCAATCTGGCTGATGGAGGAGCGGGCGATGGAGGAGCCATTTATTGTGGCAGTGGTACTGTAACGTTAACCCAATCTGTTTTTTTCGGGAATGGCACAAGTAATACGTTCAAGCTTACAACAAACGTTTTAGAAAGCGCAAGTATCACCGCCAGTTACAGCCTCTTTGAAGCATCATCCGTTAGTGGCGGACAGGTAACCCAAACCAACTGCCTGACAACCAACACCTCACCCTTTTCCTCGACCGCCAGCGTCGCCCTCGCAGCCGGTTCACCGGCTATTAACGCCGGTAACCCGCAGAGCCAGACCGTCGCCAGTCCGCCCTATTCGGCGACTAACCTGCCGGCAACCGATCTCGCCGGCAACTCACGAATCCAGGGTGGCCGCGTCGATATAGGCGCTCTGGAAGGCATCCCCTGTACACCGCCACAATTTACCCGACAGCCTGCGTCCGGCTCCGCTCTCTGCGTGGGCAGTGCCCTCTCGCTCACTGTAAGCGCCTCCACCAGCAGTAACGGCACCGTTGCCTACCAGTGGCTTAAAAACGGGCAGCCGCTGTCAACCCCGCAGAATACGTCTGTGCTCTCCCTCAGCAGCCTAACCGCCAACGATGCCGGTAGCTATGCCGCCGTGGCAACAAATGGATGTATCAGCGTTACGTCTTCGGCGTTCAGCCTGACGGTTAACACCCTGGCCGGATTTACGCAGCAGCCCGCTACCGCCTCGGCCGTCTGTACCGATGCCACCGTTTCCATTGCCGTCAGCGCCACCGGTACCCCGGCCGCCGGACAGCAAAGCCTTAACTACCAGTGGTTCCGAAACGGAAATCTCCTCCAGGGACAGAACAACGCTGCCCTTACCCTTACCGATGTCACCGCTCCACAGGCGGGCAGCTACTCCGTCGTGGTTACCGGTGCCTGCAACAGCATCACCTCCACGGCGTTCTCCCTATCGGTCACCGATCTGGCCTCCTTAAGCATTTCGTCAATCACCCTATGCCCTACCCAGACCGGCTCCCTCATGGCTTCCGGCTGCAACGGCGGAACAATCAGCTGGTCTACCGGAAGCCCCGACATCACCGCCGGCAATGAACTCTCCATAGTATCGGCCACCTGCCTGGCCGGTTCGTGCAGCGCCGTCGCTCAGGGCAATGTGGTGGTCACCAACCAGACACCGCCACCCGCTACGCTCAGCAGCCTGATAGCCGATGAGTCGGGATGCCCCGTGAAACTCATCGCACAGGGCACCGCCGGTTCCTTTGTCTTCACCGGACCCAACGGCTATGTCTTCAGTACAGTGTACCGCCAGAGTGCCGCCCGGCAGGCAACGGCCACACAAGTCAAGGTACCCGGTATCTACACCCTGCGGGCGGTCAATACCACTGTTTGCGGCAGCAGCACGCCCGTCAACCTGACCGTGACCGTCTCCAGAAGCTGCCCGTAAAGCCGCTATGATCCACACCCCGTGTGTTTACCGGCCTTTTCAGATGAAAAGGCCGGTAAACACACGGCTCCTTTTTACAAACCGGATCAAACCAATCAGTTCATTATGCTTTTTTTTACAAAACCCCTGCGCTGGCTGACCGCCTGCCTATTGCTGATCATAACCATTTCAGCCGCCTATGCCACTACTACCCGCCCCGTGGGAGCTGCCATTACCTGTTATGTTTCTACTACCGGCGGTAGTAATGCAGCAACGGCCACCAGCTGGGCTACCAGCACCAGCAACTTACAGGGCGCTATCGACTATGTCAAAAAGAACGGTGGCGGCCAGGTATGGGTCGCCAACGGGCTCTACAAACCTGGTACTACTACAGCCAGCAGCTTCTCTCTGGCCAATAACGTGGCCATTTACGGGGGCTTCACCATCGGCCAGACCAGCATCAGCGACCGCAATCTGACAGGGCCTTCCGGCACCACCCTGACCGGCGATCTGGGCGGGGGAATTAACAGTGTTCATGTGATCAACAACCCGGAGAGCCTGAGCCTTACGGCATCTGCCGTGCTCGATGGATTTGTCATCACCGGTGGAAAAGCAACCGGCTCAGGGAATAGCTTTTATGGAGGAGGCATTTATAATGGTAAAGCCAGTCCGGCTATACGCAATTGCCTTTTTGCCGGCAACGCTGCCGGCAGCGGCGGCGCAATGTACAATACAGGCAATTCACCGGTTATCAGCAATTGCTCTTTTGCTTCCAATACTGCCATTGTCGATGGCGGGGCAATCTATAACAACGACAATAATACAGTAACTATTCAAAACTGTTCTTTCCACAACAACTCAGCCATTAATGGCGGGGTAATCTATAACAACAACAATAGTGCAGCAATTATTCAAACCTGTTCTTTCCACAACAACTCAGCCGCTAATGGCGGGGCGATCTATAGTGTATCGTCTCCTGCCCTGAGCATCAGCGCTTGCTCATTTCAGCATAATTCAGCCCCTAATGGCGGGGCACTATGTAATACCGGCGGCTCGCCAACAATCATCGGCTGTTCGTTTCAGCATAACTCATCTTCCCATGGCGGAGCAATTCAAAACAACAACACGAACGCGTCACCAACTGTGATCAATTGTTTGTTTTCTGATAACTCAGCCTCTGAGGACGGGGGTGCTATTAATAACGATTTTGAGTGCTCACCGAAACTGATTAACTGCGTTTTTCAGAAAAACAATGCCAGTAATCGAGGCGGAGCAGTGTATAACATGATGGTATCGCATCCGGAATTTATTAACTGCTCATTTTCCGGTAACATTGCGATGAATCAAGGTGATGTAATCTTCAATTCCGGTAGTTCCGCAACCCTGGAAAACAGTATCGTGTTCGGACATAGCGGTACTGTCGCATTCCGGACTACAAATGATATCGACGGCAATGGAGGCCAGATAAACGCCCGCTTTTGCCTTCTGGAAACATCATCGGTCAGTTCAGAGCAGTTCTTTCAAACCGACTGCCTGACAACAACTACCTCACCCTTTGCCTCGACTGCCAGCGTGGCACTCTCCGTTAGCTCCAGCGCAATTAACGCCGGCAACCCGCAGAGTCAGACCGTAGCCAATCCACCTTATTCGGCTACTAACCTGCCGGTAACTGATCAGGCCGGCAACCCACGGATACGGGATGGCCGCGTCGATATGGGCGCACTGGAATATACGCCTTGCGCAACGCCCCAATTTGTGCAACAACCCGCGTCTGGCTCAGCAATCTGTCCCGGTGGCAGCCTCTCGCTCACCGTCAGCGCCACCAGCAGTACCGGCACCGTTGCCTACCAGTGGCTTAAAAACGGGCAGCCGCTGTCAACCCCGCAGAATACGTCTGTGCTCTCCCTCAGCAGCCTAACCGCCAACGATGCCGGTAGCTATGCCGCCGTGGCAACAAATGGATGTATCAGCGTTACGTCTTCGGCGTTCAGCCTGACGGTTAACACCCTGGCCGGATTTACGCAGCAGCCCGCTACCGCCTCGGCCGTCTGTACCGATGCCACCGTTTCCATTGCCGTCAGCGCCACCGGTACCCCGGCCGCCGGACAGCAAAGCCTTAACTACCAGTGGTTCCGAAACGGAAATCTCCTCCAGGGACAGAACAACGCTGCCCTTACCCTTACCGATGTCACCGCTCCACAGGCGGGCAGCTACTCCGTCGTGGTTACCGGTGCCTGCAACAGCATCACCTCCACGGCGTTCTCCCTATCGGTCACCGATCTGGCCTCCTTAAGCATTTCGTCAATCACCCTATGCCCTACCCAGACCGGCTCCCTCATGGCTTCCGGCTGCAACGGCGGAACAATCAGCTGGTCTACCGGAAGCCCCGACATCACCGCCGGCAATGAACTCTCCATAGTATCGGCCACCTGCCTGGCCGGTTCGTGCAGCGCCGTCGCTCAGGGCAATGTGGTGGTCACCAACCAGACACCGCCACCCGCTACGCTCAGCAGCCTGATAGCCGATGAGTCGGGATGCCCCGTGAAACTCATCGCACAGGGCACCGCCGGTTCCTTTGTCTTCACCGGACCCAACGGCTATGTCTTCAGTACAGTGTACCGCCAGAGTGCCGCCCGGCAGGCAACGGCCACACAAGTCAAGGTACCCGGTATCTACACCCTGCGGGCGGTCAATACCACTGTTTGCGGCAGCAGCACGCCCGTCAACCTGACCGTGACCGTCTCCAGAAGCTGCCCGTAAAGCCGCTATGATCCACACCCCGTGTGTTTACCGGCCTTTTCAGATGAAAAGGCCGGTAAACACACGGCTCCTTTTTACAAACCGGATCAAACCAATCAGTTCATTATGCTTTTTTTTACAAAACCCCTGCGCTGGCTGACCGCCTGCCTATTGCTGATCATAACCATTTCAGCCGCCTATGCCACTACTACCCGCCCCGTGGGAGCTGCCATTACCTGTTATGTTTCTACTACCGGCGGTAGTAATGCAGCAACGGCCACCAGCTGGGCTACCAGCACCAGCAACTTACAGGGCGCTATCGACTATGTCAAAAAGAACGGTGGCGGCCAGGTATGGGTCGCCAACGGGCTCTACAAACCTGGTACTACTACAGCCAGCAGCTTCTCTCTGGCCAATAACGTGGCCATTTACGGGGGCTTCACCATCGGCCAGACCAGCATCAGCGACCGCAATCTGACAGGGCCTTCCGGCACCACCCT
>NZ_CAMFHL010000314.1 GCF_945952095.1 uncultured Arsenicibacter sp.
GCAGCGTTAATAATCTAACGGCTGGTCAGCAAATCAGTGCTGTTTCTGCCAACTGTCTGGATTGGTCAGATGCCCTGATCATAAAGGCTTGTATACTTAATGATAAAGATCGGGATGGAGTGCCTGATGATAAGGATTTATGCCCTGGTACACCGATCGGTACGCCGGTCAACGCTTATGGCTGTCCATATGATGTAGCTGGCTGTGATTATACAACCAGTACAGTAACCTTGAAAGCAACTGGTGGAAGTATCGGAACCAGCGTGTCTACCCGTTACGTACTGACCAGTAATACCGGAACGATCCTTCAGGTTGCCACTGTACCAACGTTTAATGGGCTGAGCGGTACGGCAACCTACATGGCACTTGCCGTGACCTATGATGGCAGCGTTAATAATCTAACGGCTGGTCAGCAAATCAGTGCTGTTTCTGCCAACTGCCTGGATTGGTCAGATGCCTTGGTTTTCCGCGTTTGTGTAATGCCACCTGCAACATGTGATTATCAGATTGGGCAATTCATCAGCCTGAAGTCTGCCGGAGGAAGTGTTGGGCCTGGTATTACTACGAAATATGTTCTGGCCAATACATCCGGAGTTATCGTTCAGGTGAGTAATCAGCCGCTATTTAGTACGACAGCCTTGATGCCGGGTATGTATGTAGCATACGCAATCACCTATACGGATGATGGAACTGTCCATAATCTATCCGTCAATGGCAGTAATACGCTACAGCAAATTACTGCTACATGTATTAATGTATCGTCGGGGGTAGGGCTTCGGCTTTGTGAGGGATGTCTGCCAAAGTGCCTGCCCATTGTGGTGCAGCGACGAGTTCGCTAGACGTGTTTAAAAGGTCCATAAATGATGAGGTTAACAATGATCAGTAAAAAATTATGTATGCTCCTTGCCGGTAGCCTGAGTAGTCTGTCGCTCATGGCTCAACCTCAGCTAAAGCTCCGGTTAAAGTTTAATGAGGAGTCGAATCATTATGAGGTGCTGGCTACACCTAACTTCACGGACGAGCACTATACATGGGGGCCGTCCCAGGTATCGGTTGTAGTACCGTCTCAGGTGGCTGATGTGCCGATTAGCACTCGAAGCAGTCAGGCAGGACTCTGGCTTGATCAGTCAACAGTGTTTGGTCCACAAGCTGCTGCAAACCGCGATTTTCACGGTTTCGCAACTTTGGGAGGGAAACTGAATTTAAGAGCAGATGAAGAAGTACTGCTCTTTGATTTCAGTTTTCAACAAGGTTTTGTGGAAGGCGTGCGGTTATTTGATGCATCTGCTGATCCTGATTCCAGAAGTGCTGGTATGGCAGGTGGAGATTTCCGGACCTACCTTTCCAGCGACCATGGAACTAGTCGGGTAAGTGAAGACTTCAGCCACGCTGAATTAAGGGTTACGGATGGAGCGGCCCGTGAAGCAGCTGGTGTAGAAGCTACTATTGGTGTAGTAGCCTATCCAAATCCGGTCGCTTCGGGTAAAGTCCGGTTATTTATGAAAGGATTTGATGCACGGGAAACGGTTCGTGTTCAAATTTCGTCTATGTCAGGCATATTGCTGCGACAGTTTGATGAACAGGTATCTGGTCTCGCCGGTCGTGAGGTCTCATTGCCTGAAAATGCTAGTACACTTATATTGATAACAGTAACCCGCATGGCTAATAACCAGCGGTTTACACAAAAAGTGTGGACGAAAGAATAGTGTACTTAAAATTATAAATAGAGAATATATCAACAGGTAAGGCTGATCAGGTTGTGATCAGCCTTCTTTATTTTATGTAGACATATTTGTAGTGCAACAATGTCAATACCGTCAGATTTTAGAAACTTAATCTGTATCGTTAAATACTGATTAAAAAAAATAGTCAATAAAATGTATATTTGTTGAGCGCTCCGTGGTGAAGTAGGTTGAGGGAGAGGAGCATCAGGCAAGTAATCCTTTTATGGCTCAGTTAATCACAAAAAAAGATACTGAAAACCGCGATCTGGAGTGGCTGCGGGATTATTGGGGACGTGGTGTTGAACGGATATTTTTTATTTACGGCGTTCCGGAAGGCGTAGCACGCGGCCGGCACCATCATGCCCGCTGTCAGATGGGGCTGATCTGTGTCTCCGGCTCGGTCAGTGTCTATGTTCAGTCGCCGCAGCGGGATTATCATTTTACGCTGGATACCCCCGAAAAAGTCCTGTTGCTGGATCCCAAAGACTGGCGTATGATGTACAACTTTTCCGATGATGCGGTGTTGATGGTATTGGCCGACCGGTCATATCAGGAAACGTCCTATTATCAGGAAATGTACCGTGATGTAAAATTACCGGTCTCATCCCCTGTTTATGCCTGATGATCAGTCGTTCAGGGATTTTGCTGCTTATGGCGACACTGATCATCGGATTGTCGGCCGCCCAGCCACCGAAACGCGTCCGTGACTATGGCCTGCGGTTGGGTGTAATCCCAACCGGCCCGCTTAATGCCATCACAGATGTGCCGGGTGTACGCGTCGGGCAGGTGACGCTGCAACAGGGCAACGCAGTACGCACGGGCGTAACGGCTATTATTCCCCATTCCGGTAATCTGTTCCAGCAGAAATGCCCCGCTGCGATCTACATCGGCAATGGCTTCGGGAAACTGACCGGCATCAGCCAGATCGATGAACTGGGCACTCTCGAAACCCCGATTATCCTGACAAACACCCTGAGCGTTCCGACAGCGGCCGACGCCCTGATTGACTATACGCTGTCGCAGCCGGGCAACGAGCAGGTTCGGTCGGTAAATGCCGTGGTAGGCGAAACCAACGATGGCTACCTCAACGATATCCGCGGTCGGCATGTTACAAAACAGCATGTGCTGGATGCGCTCCAACAGGCAACCACCGGACCCGTGGCTGAGGGCAATGTCGGTGCCGGTACCGGCACGGTTTGCTTTGGCTTTAAAGGCGGCATCGGCACGGCCTCGCGGAAACTACCGGCCTCACTCGGCGGCTATACCGTCGGTGCACTGGTGCAGACCAATTTCGGAGGCGTGTTGCAGATTGCCGGTGTGCCGGTCGGCGTCGAACTCGGAAAGTACTCCTACAAGGAAAATCTCGACGGCTCCTGCATGATGGTTATCCTCACGGATGCGCCCCTCGATGCCCGTAACCTGAAACGGCTGGCCAAACGGGCGTTTATGGGCCTGGCCCAAACCGGCGGCATTGCCTCTAACGGTAGCGGCGATTACGTCATTGCCGTCTCGACGGCCTATCAGATTCCGCACGAAAGCAAAAGCCCGTTCGACGAGCAGAAGGTTCTCCGCAACGACAATGTCTCTCCCTTGTTTATGGCGGCGATTGAAGCCACCGAAGAAGCCATTATTAACTCACTTTTCACGGCCCGGACCACTACGGGCGATCAGAACCACAAGGTTGACGCCCTGCCGATTGACCGTGTCGTTGACTTATTAAAGAAAACCGGTGCGATTAAGTAATCTTATCCACGTTATAGTCGTCCGGAGTGTGGATAACTATGTGGGAATGTGGATAACTTCCGAACGATGTTTGCTCAAACCGTCATTTAACAGGTCGATCATTGGTTAATGGCGGGTTTGGCAGGATTCCTCCTGTACAAACCGATACAGAAACGGGGCTTTGTGAGCGCCACCGCTGAACCGCTTTTCCAGACGCTCCAGAATCCCCAACGCCAGCATCTTCCGCTGGAAAGCCGACCGGTTCATTTTTTGCCCCAGAATGGTTTCATAAAGCTGTTGCAGGTCGTTCATGGTGAACAGCTCAGGCAGCAGGTTGGCCCCGATCAGCTTATGGTCCAGATTAGCCCGTAGGGTGTCAAGGGCCTTCTGCACAATGGCGGTATGGTCGAGCATGAGCGGTGGCAGCGTGGCGAGATCGTACCACGCACAACGGTCGGCCAGGGCGTCGGGGTTGGGGAGGGCACGGGTAAAGCCGACCAGGGCGTAAAAGCCTACCGTCACAAACCGCCGGAGCAGCCAGTGATCATCAGGCGGGGTTTCACCCTTGCCGATCAGAATGGACCGTAGCGGTTGCGGGTCGTGGCGGCCTAGGTCTCCGAAAACATAAAACTGCTCCAGAAAAATGTCGCCGAGGCCGGTGCGCTGTGTCAGGGTCCGGCGGGCAGCGTCATTCAGATTCTCATCGTCGCGGATAAACCCGGCGGGCAGGCCGAGGAGACCCGTATTCTGGTATTCCAGTAGCAGAATTTTCAGCTGGGTTTCGTGAAAACCAAAAATAACAAGGTCCGTGGCAAGGCCCTGTAAGTAGCCTTCTCCACGGGTATTCTGCCCGACCGATTCGCTTGATTCACGCATTTAGTCAAAAATTTATTGGCAAGTAACAAAATAGTTGCTGTTTTCCGAATAACCCGCTATTATTGTCGCACTGTGAGACAATAAACCTTACAGCCTGACCTTAACAACTTAATTTCCTGCTCAGGCAGGAGTCAGTCCCTTAACTAACTGTATGAAAACGTTATTGATGATGCTGGCACTTACTGCCTTAACCGGCGCCGGTGCGGTGGTCTCCGACGCTGCGGCGCAGACCGGCCCGAAGGCAAAAACCGTGAATGGTATGGTAGAAGGCAACCTGGAGGCGAGCGGTGTGCGCTCCTTCAAAGGGCTTCCGTTTGCCAAGCCACCCGTCGGCGATTTGCGCTGGAAAGCCCCGCAACCCGCTGAAAACTGGACAGGCGTCCGCGAGGCGAAAAAATTCGGCCCGAGGGCCATGCAGCGGGCCGTGTTCGGCGACATGAACTTCCGGTCGAACGGCGTGAGCGAAGACTGTCTGTACCTGAACGTCTGGACTCCGGCCAAATCGGAGAAGGAAAAGCTGCCGGTGCTGGTGTATTTCTATGGGGGCGGGTTTATTGCCGGGGACGGTTCGGAGCCGCGTTACGACGGCGAGAGCATGGCCAAACGGGGCATCGTGGCCGTTACGGTCAACTACCGCCTGGGCGTGTTCGGACTGATGGCGCATCCGGAACTGACCAAAGAGTCGCCGAACAAGGCGTCGGGCAACTACGGTTTCATGGATCAGCAGGCGGCGCTGGCGTGGGTACAGAAAAATATCGCGGCATTTGGCGGTGATCCGAAGCGGGTAACCATTGCCGGTGAATCGGCCGGGTCGATGTCGGTGAGCGCCATGATGACCTCGCCGCTGTCGAAAAACCTGTTTTCGGCGGCCATCGGCGAAAGCGGCTCGCTGTTGGGCACCCTGTCGCCGGTAACGCTGGCAGAAGCTGAGCAGAGCGGCGTGAAGTTTGCCGAAGCCGTGGGCGCTAAATCGCTGGCTGACCTCCGGGCGATGCCAGGCGATCAGTTGCTGGAAGCGACGGCCAAACCAAACCTGCCACGGTTCTCGGCCAATATCGACGGTTACTTTTTCCCGAAACCGGCCGCTGCCATTTTTGCTGCCGGCGAGCAGGCAAAGGTTCCGCTGCTGGTTGGCTGGAATTCTGAAGAGATGAGTGCACGCATGGTGATGGGGCAGGAGAAACCAACGCCGGAAAGCTTCCGGACGGCGGTGCAGAAGCTCTACCCGAACCGCGCCGAAGATGCCCTGAAAGTATATAACGGCACAACCGAAGTCGAGATTCAGCAGGCTGCCACGGACCTCGCCGGTGACCGGTTTATCGGGTTCAGCACCTGGAAATGGAGCGATTTGCAGGCACAAACGGGTGGCCATCCGGTCTACCGGTATTACTACACCCGCCCGCGGCCGGCGATGGTCCCTGAAATGGGTAATGCCAGTACCGGTCTGGCTGGCGGGGTCGTCCGCAATGCTGACCCGAATGCACCGAAAATTCCGCAGGCCAAAGGCGCTGTGCACTCGGCCGAGATTGAGTACGCCATGGGCAACCTCTCGACCAATAAGGTATTTGCCTGGAGTCCTGACGATTATAAAGTGTCGGAAACGATGCAGAGCTATTTCGAGAACTTCATCAAGAACCACAATCCAAACGGTAAAGGTCTGCCGAACTGGGATCCGGTCAAAGCCGGCAGCCCTGCCCTGGTCATGATTATCGACGTGAACACACGTCAGGAGACCGAGAAGCACCGCGACCGGTACCTGTTCCTGGACGAGTTTTTCCCGAAACCTTAACAACCCATTACCTAAAGTTAACCCTTCGCCCCGTCAGCGCCCTGCGCTGGCGGGGTATTGTTTTGTTGGGTGGGCGGATTAATCTTTCAGTGATTTTCAGTCCTGTAAATGTAATCCAAACGTCAGTTTGGGGCTTGTTAAAAGCCGCTGGCGGCAAACGGAATGGCATTCCGTTGTACAGGGCAGGGCGTGGCAACAAAATTCCGGTAAATCGGCAATGGCCGGACGGTGAACCAGCGTAACCTATTAACTTTGTAGTGTATAAGGACTGCGCCTGCCGTTCTGTGACTTGTTATCATGAATAATCCGTATGTGTCCCTGCTGCGTATTGCCTGGCAATATGCCCGACACGAAAAGCGCCGTTATGTACTCACCTACGGCTTATTTCTGGGTGCCAACATCATCACCGCGCTGCACCCGCTTCTCTTTGGCTGGTTTATTGACGCCATTCAGCGCAAAGGCACCGACATCCTACACACGGGCTGGCTCTACATTGCCGGTTTTATGACCCTGAAGCTGGTCGAATGGTTTTTCCACGGCCCTGCCCGCATCATGGAACGCGAACTGGCATTCAACGTCAGCCGTAACTTTCTGGACGATCTCTATCATCAGACCTTGCACCTTCCCGTTGGCTGGCACAAAGACCATCACAGCGGCGCCACCATCAACCGCATCCGCAAAGCCTACGAAGCCCTGAAAGAGTTTTTTCAGAATGGCTTTACCTATCTGCATACGCTCCTGAAATGCCTGTTTTCGTTTGCCGCCATGTTGTATTTCTCGCCGGTCTTCGGCCTTATCGGCGTGGGCCTCGGCGTGCTGACGGTTTGGGTGATTATGGCATTTGACAAGCCGTTTATCAAAACCCTTGAAGAAACCAACGAACGGGAGCATGTGGTGTCATCGACGCTGTTCGACAGCCTGTCCAATATCATTACGGTCATTACGCTGCGGCTCGAAAAGCAGATGGAGCACAGCCTGATGGCGAAGGTACTGGCGGTGTTGCCGCCGTTCCGCCGCAATATCCGGATCAACGAATGGAAGTGGTTTGTGGCCAGTATGCTGGTGGCGACAATTTATGCCGTCATTACGCTGGGTTATGTGTATCAGCACTATACACCCGGTCAGGTGTTTCTGGTGGGCGGACTGGTCGCGCTGATCGGCTACGTCAACAACTTTACGAGCGTGTTTGTCGACGTGGCCTGGCAGTATACCCAGATCGTGCAGGACTACACCAACGTGC
>NZ_CAMFHL010000315.1 GCF_945952095.1 uncultured Arsenicibacter sp.
ACGCCCGACGCCGATGATGGCGGCCCGGAATGGTTCAGGTATCATGTAACAAAGATAATGGCTGACAGTTTGCACTGCCAGCCATTTATACCTTCGTTCGATATGATAAGATTAGAAAGAGTAGACTCGTTTAGCGACACACCTTACAACCTTCCTGTGTGCCTTACAATAACAAGATAGAAAGCACCGGCAAATGGTTGTGTCAACTTGTAAAAAAATGTAAAAAATATCCAGGGGTATTTGCAATATGCTGATATAGTGCTAGTTAACGCCCTGATTTTTTTTGTTTAAGTGTTTCGGCGATGATTTTGGCAGCAGCGGTGCCAGATAATCAAACATCCGGAAGGCCGGCCATCCGTGTGGCTGTACGCCCGCACGCTGGGGAGCAGCCATGCCTCTCGGCTGGCCCGGACCGGCCTGCGGTTCATTTACACTCCGCATCGGAGCCATCGGATACGCACCGGCCGGAGCCTGCGGCATCAGCACCGGCTGATAGGTTGTGTTGCTGCCGTCGGGCTGATGGATCAACTCCGACTGGCTGTTGATGATCAGGTTATTCTCCGACTCGGGCGCTATTGGAAACATCTCACTGCCGTCAGGCATTTCTTCATCAGCCCGGTTTTTAGTCGGGGCCAGAGCCGGTTCGGCCGTGCGTTCAGAATCGTTGCTGCTTTCAATGGCTTCTTCCAGCGTCTGGGCCGACAGGCTTTCCGACAGTTTACCTTCGGCACGGACTGCCGGTAAGGTGGCTGTTGTTTCCTGTACCGGTTGTGCAGCCCGTTTGTCCATAGCAGCCAGCCGCTCATGTGCCGCCGTCATGCCCAAAGGTAAACCGGCCCGTAACTGGGGTTTGTCCGGGGAGTCCGTACCGGCGCCGGTCTGTGCAGTTGCCGGATTAAGGGACTGCTGTTTCGACGCCGCGGCCATTGATTTTTCGCCCGTTGTCGGACTAACCGATTGCTTTCCCAGAAAATACAGTGCCAGGGCCAGACAAGCGGCCAGCAAGGCAGTGGCCCCCCTAAGCCAGTTGTTGAGTATGCGTGTTTTAATCAGCTGTTTCTCCAGTGCAGTTGCCCGTACATTCGACCAGACAGCCGGTGGAACAGGCATGCGCCGGTTGTCGAGAGCCGACCGGAATGCCTTATCCAGTTCATTGTCGTCAACGTTGTTCGTGGTGTTCATGATTAAGATAGATCAAACATTACTTTCGTAATACGCTCCTGTAAGATGCGTCGGGCCTGAGCCAAATTTGACTTCGAGGTCCCTTCGCTGATACCCAGCTGCGCCGCGATTTCGTGATGTTTCATACCTTCAAGAACATAGAGGTTGAAAACCATGCGGTAGGCGGGCGTCAGTTGCTGAATCATCCGGAGCATGTCGTCAAACGCAATCTGAGCCGTAATTTCTTCGGCCCGGAATGGCTGATCGTCGTCCGTAAATTCAGCAGACAAACTTTTGGTCTGGCTGCGTTCAGCGTAATGGCGCTGATAATTAGCCAGAGCAACGGATACAATCACGCGCCGGATCCAGCCTTCCAGCGAGCCTGCACCCTTAAACGTGTGGATTTGTTCAAAAACACGGATGAAACCCTCCTGAAGGAGATCATGCGCTTCGTCGCGGTCGCGGGCATAGCGCGAGCATACCACCAGCATTTTCGGCGCATAGCGGTGGTAAAGCCGGTCGAAAGCAGCGCTGTCGCCCTCGGCACAAGACAAGGCCAGTAGTTTATCGTCTTCCGGAAACATTGTATCAGTTCTACTTATAAGATAGAAAATGTACGTAAATGGTTGTGTGGCGGATGGGGTAAAAAAAGAAAAAACGCCTGGAATCTCCCGGCGTCTTTTAACCAATTGTCCGTTATTATTAATCTGAGTTTTTGTACTGTATATGTTCCGTTTACCACATAGCCTCACAGACAAGCAACGATTACTGAGGCACCCTGTATGACCAGGTGGTAATTGATATTGGCTCCTTAGCGGTTAGTTATCTTTTTCGGCCGGTTTCTGCTGTTTTTTCGGATCGCGCTTCACCACCAGGTCGTTCGGTTTCAGTTTTTTGGACACCACCAGGAACGGGCCCGAAATAATTTGTTCGCCGTCTTTCAGCCCCGACGTAATTTCAATGTTTTCGAAGTCGCTGATGCCGGTTTTCACGACGCGTTCAACGGCTTTACCTCCCTCGTTGATGAAGACGATTTCCTTCACGGCTTCTTCCTTCTTCGGCTGTTTTTGATTCTGGTCCTGATTGCTGTTGTTGTCCTGACCATTGTTATTATCAGCATCCGGAGCCGGGGTGTTGCTGCGGGTCGTTACGGCAGCAATCGGTACGGTCAGGATGTTGTTCCGGCGGTCGGTGATGACCTCAACGGAAGCGGTCATACCGGGTTTAAACGGATACCCTTTTTTGCCTTTCAGTGCCGTCAGGTCGCGGTATGAACTGTTAAGAATCTTGATTTTGACCTCAAATTCTGTCACAGCGTCGGTCGACATCGACGCGCCGGTGGCCGAACTGGTCAGGCCGTTGGCGGTGTTGGCAATTTCATAGACTATGCCTTTGAATTTCCGCCCGGCAGTCGTGTAAGAGTCGATTTCAATATCGGCCGTATCGCCCATGCTTACCCGGACAATGTCGTTTTCGTTGACATTGACCCGCACTTCCATGTTGTTGAGGTTGGCCAGGCGCATGATTTCCGTACCGGCCATCTGCGATGTACCCACCACGCGTTCGCCCTGCTCGACATTCAGTTTCGACACTGTACCGTTGACCGGCGAGTAGATCGTGGTTTTACGCAGGTTTTCTCTGGCGTCGCGGAGACTGGCTTCGGCGCTCTGGATGCTGAACTGAGCAGCCTTCACATTGGCACGGGCAGCTTCTACTTCCTGCCGTGCCACGTTGAAATTAGCTTCTGATTGTTCGAAGTCAGTGCTGGCGATTACTTTATCGGCGAGGAGTTTGCGGTTCCGTTCATAGTCGGTTTTTGCACGGATCAGCCGTGCTTCCGATTGAGCAACGGAGGCTTTGGATTGTTCGAGCTGCGCACGGCTTTGGTTTACCGTAGCTTCAGCCCGCGACAGCAGCGATTCGTAGTTGTCAGGCCGGATTTTTACCAGCAGCTGACCGGCTTTCACCGAATCCCCTTCATTAACGTATAAGCCGATGATCTCACCCGATACGTCGGGACTGATCTTTACTTCGACCTGCGGCTGTACGCGGCCCGAAGCGCTTACGCGTTCAATGATGTTTGTCCGTTTTGCCGTAGCAAAATCAACCTCTGTCGTTTTCGGCTTTCCAATCCAGCCAGCCTGTTTAGCGGCCACCAAGCCACCAATCAACACCACAACCACACCCCCCAGTATCCACCAGATACGGTTTGACTTCTTTTTCATAATTCAGTAAATGAGCGAAATACAGAAAGAGCAGTCCGCCGCTGCGGTGAAAGAGCAGTATGTCAGGGCCATACCATAAATGCGCTCTTTCGCTTTTTCACCCTTTCACTCTTTAAAATGTGAGCGGTTTATTCTGAAAGAAATCTAAGATTTTCGTTCTGAACACGTAATCGTATTTTGCCTGCACCAGACTGGCCCGCGCGCGGTCGAGGTTGGTTTTGGCAATGTTATATTCGGTGGCATTCAGGGCACCGGCGTTAAAGCGGCTTTCAGCAGCCTGAAACGCCCGTTCCAGCGATGTCACCTGTGCCTGCGTAGCGAGGTAACGGTTTGCACCGGCCCGCATATTGGTGTAGGCTGTTTCGATCTGCTGACGGAGCTGCAGGCGGATATTCTGTGAATTCAGTTCGGCGTTCTGCTGCTGAATCCGAGCCGTTGTCACCCGGTTACGGGCCTGGAAGTTACCGAAGATCGGCACCCGCAGGAACAGCGACACTGATTCGTTCAGGTTGTTCTGCAGCTGTTCGAAATATTTAAAGCTCGAATACGATCCGTCTGGTGATTGTGTCAGGACCTGAAACTGCGTACCGTCCGGCAGCGGAATAAAATACGAAGTTGGTACTGTGACCTTTTGTCCGTTGGCAACAAACCGCTGACGGGCTGCGCTCGAATAGACCGTCGACAGGTTACCGTTGATGGACAAAGACGGATACAGACTGCCTTTGGCGGCCTCTACCCCGAATGCGGCGCTCCGCACCCGTAAATCGGCACCCTGCACATCCGGCAGGAAGGAGGTCGCCGTTTCGTAAATCTGCTGCACGCTTTCCATGTAGGGCGCTGTGCTCGGATTCGGTACGTTAATCGGTTCGACTTCGATATTCTGAATCGGTACGTTCATCGCCTGCTGAAGGGCTACCTTCGCCAGCTCTAGCGTATTCTGCGCATTAACGATGTCAACCTGATTCTGTGCCAGCTGTGCCCGGAGGTCATACAGGTTGGCTTCGGGCAGGGTTCCGGCCGTTACGAGGCGCTGCGTACGGTCGAGCTGGGCCTGGGTTACTTCGGCCTGCCGCTGGGCAATCGCATATTGTTCCTGACCTGTCAGTACGTTCAGGTAATTCTGCGCCACGGTAATGGCGGTATTGTTCTGTGTGGCTTTCAGTTCCTGCTGTGAGGCCTGAAGCGCCAGATCACTTTGCTTAATCTGATTTTTCAGCGCGAAACCGTTGAAAACGGTGACGGATGTTCCCAGCTGGTAGTTGCTGGAATTGATATTCTGCTGAACGGCCTGGTTGGTAAACGGATCGACGTTACGGCCGGAGTTAAACGCCTGGCTGCCGCTGAAGTTAGCCGTCGGGTATTGGTTCAGCCGTGACTGGCGTAATTGCAAGGCGCTGTTTTCGACCTGCAACTGGCCCTGACGGATGGTTATGTTGTTCTTAAGAGCAATCTCAATACACTGCTGTAGACTCAGCCGGTTGGCTGCCGCCGTACCCGGCGAAACCGCATTCGCTGCGGTTTGCGCAAACGAAGCCGGAGCAACAGTATACATAGACAGGGCGACGGCCCAACAGATTCCTGCACGCACAAAATTCATACGTTGGCGTTGTTTAATGGTTCAATGTTACGAAGTTAAATCTGGCGCTTCTACCGATTTGGGATAAACGGTAATTTTGGCATATGTATTTGGTCTATAACTCGGACATAGTGCCGGAAACCGGTTTTGTGGCAAGCTCCCACAACCGGGCATTTCAATATGGAGACGGGCTGTTTGAAACGATCCGTTACGAACAGGATACCGTCTGGTTCTGGCCGGATCACATGGAACGGCTTAATGAGGGCTTACAGGCACTTTACCTGAACCGCCCTGCCGGCCTGACGCCGGAGGCCCTGTATGAGGCTGTACTGCGGTTACTCGACGCAAACCGGCTGACGGATCAGCCGGCGCGGATTAAACTACAGGTCTGGCGGCAACCGGGCGGGTTATATACACCGGCGACCTGCGAAGCTGACTGGCTGCTGACAGCACGATCCGGAGCCGCGTTTGCGGTTACAGCGAAAGAACGGTTCTGCTTTTTTCCGGATGTCCGGCTTAGCCACTCGGCTATCTCGTCCTGCAAAACCCTGAATGCGCTGCCGTATGTTCTGGCGGGGCACTACCGGCAGCAGCAGGGAGCCGATGAGGCCATTTTGCTGGACACGGCCGGTCATCTGGCCGAATGCGTGGCGTCGAATTTGTTCTGGGCAAAACGTGGCGGCTGGTACACGCCGTCGCTGCAATCGGGCTGTATCAACGGCGTTATACGGCGGCAGTTGCTGCGAAGCGGCGTTCCGGTTCAGGAAGGGCTGTTTTTCCCGCATGAACTGGATGATGCCGATGTGATTTTCTGTGCGAATGTGGCCGGTATCCAGGTTTACAAAGGCACTACTGCTGACATCCTTCCGCTACTCACCCGCGCCGGTATTATCGGTTGACAGGATTCTTCTTTTTTGACAGGATTACAGGATTGACAGGATGGTTTATCCTGTAGTCCTGTCGAAAAACAGCGCCTGACAAATCCTGTTCAGCCTGTAATCCGTCAGAAAATCTGTCTACAGCGTCGGGACTGGTGTTGATTCGAGCCAGCCGTCCTTAAGGTTCAGAATACGGTTACCATAGGCCGCATTTACGTCGGAGTGAGTTACCTGCACAATGGTAACGCCGTCTTCCTGATTCAGTTTCTTAAACAGCTCCATAATTTCCTTTGCCTGATCGGAGTGCAGGTTGCCGGTGGGTTCATCGGCGAAAATCACCCGTGGGCGTGCGGCTACTGCCCGCGCAATGCCGACCAACTGCTGCTGACCACCCGACAGCTGATTCGGGAAAAGGTCTTTTTTGCCCACAATGTTGAACCGGTCGAGCAGATCGGCCACGCGGCTCTTACGCTCCGACGACGACATACCTTTGTAGAGCAGCGGCGTTTCAATGTTTTCGTATACGGTCAGTTCATCGATCAGATGGTACGCCTGGAACACAAAACCGATGTGGTTGCGGTGCAGATCGGTCCGGCGTTTTTCGGACAGTTTCTGGACCGGCGTATCCAGAAAAAGGTATTCGCCTTCAGACGGCTCTTCCAGCAAACCCAGAATATGGAGCAGCGTTGACTTGCCGGAACCCGATGGTCCCATGATGCTAACAAACTCACCTTCAGCAATGTCGAGGCTGATGTTACGCAGCACATATACCCGCCCGAAGCCGGCCGGATAGTATTTGGAGATATTTTTAAGCGAAATCATAATGAAGTATAGTTGATCGTATAACGGCAATTTTGCGATACCAGCATGCAATATAAGTTACCTTTTTCTGGAATGGTAACCAGGCTGTACATACTGAGGCTATGTAGTTCAAGCACAGTGCCAAACTGCTTTTGTGGTTGATAGTCAGCGGTTTGGTTTACGTGCAGGGTGGCTGCTGTCCGCTTTCGGACAAGGCTATGACCATTAGCGGACGGGTAAAACGGACCTAATTCGGTCGGTGAGTAGTAAAAACGTTTACCGTGTTGTTTATTTGAATTATCATGATTCAACCTAAACTCTCGGTATTTGACCTGATGATGATTGTTGTCAGTCTGGTCATTGGCATTGGTATTTTCCGGACGCCCGCCATTGTGGCGCAATCGGCCGGTTCGCCCACGATTTTTTTTGCGGCATGGATTGCCGGTGGCCTTGTCAGCCTGTGCGGGGCTCTTACCTACGCTGAAATCGGAGCGCGCTACCATTTCCCCGGTGGTTTCTACAAACTAATTTCAACGGCTTTTCATCCCGTTTTTGCCTTTATGCTGAAC
>NZ_CAMFHL010000316.1 GCF_945952095.1 uncultured Arsenicibacter sp.
GTATACCCGGGCTTCAGCCCAAACTTTACGATGGACAAGCTCTCGGTAGCGTTTACACTGCGCGGTAACATCGGCAACTACGTGTATAATAACATCAACTCGGGTGCCGGTGCGTTGCAGAACGTCTTCAACACAAACAACTACCTGTCGAACGTATCGTCAAGTGTGCTGTCGACCAACTTCCAGACGAACCAGTACTTCAGCGATTACTATCTGGAAAACGCATCGTTCCTGCGCATGGAAAACCTGACTGTCGGCTACAACGTGTACCAGTCTAAGCTGGCAACCGCACGCCTGACAGCCGCGGCTCAGAACCTGTTTGTGCTGACAAAATACTCAGGTCTGGACCCTGAAATCCCGGGCGGTATTGACAACAACTTCTATCCGCGTCCACGTACATTAACGCTTGGATTGAACGTAAGTTTCTAACCATAAACTAATCCGTCAGAAGAGTTTGACGTTTGCCGGCCCCGCAACAAGAGGTGAATAGGCAACAACTTTTATTGGGTAGGCTCCGGCAAACGACTCAAACTCTTCTGACCTGTTTTTTAGAACACGATGAAAGCATTCGGATTAAAACATATTTCTGCACTGGGCATCATGACGGCAATGCTGACCGTTTCGTCCTGTGTACAAGACCTTGACCGGCAACCGTTCTACGACGTTACGTCGGCGACGGTCTACAATGACCCGGCCAATTACAAGAAGATTCTGGCGAAGGTATATGCCGGTCTGGCCGTGAGCGGTCAGCAGGGCCCTGCCGGTCAGCCCGACATCAGCGGTATCGACGAAGGCTTTTCGACCTACCTGCGTCAGTACTGGAAAGCGCAGGAGCTGCCAACCGACGAAGCCGTCATCGGCTGGAACGACGGTAGCTTACCGGATTATCACCGGATGACCTGGACATCGGGCAACGAGTTTATCGCGGCGATGTACAACCGTCTGTACTACCAGATTGCGCTTTGCAACGAGTTTATCCGCGAAACAAGCGACGAGAAACTCAGCAGCCGAGGCATTAGCGGCACGACTGCTACCGATGCCAAAGCCTACCGCGCCGAAGTTCGTTTCCTGCGCGCGCTGAGCTACTACCACGCGCTCGACATGTTCGGCAATGTACCGTTCGTGACGGAAAACGATGCTGTTGGCTCATTCCTGCCGAAGCAGACTACCCGCGCTGAACTGTTTAACTACGTTGAGTCGGAGCTGAAAGCCATTGAAAACGACCTGATAGCCGCCCGTCAGAACGAATATGGCCGTGCCGATAAGGCCGCTGCCTGGACATTGCTGACAAAACTGTATCTGAACGCACAGGTCTATATCGGCCAGGCGAAATATACGGAAGCCATCACCTATGCCAGCAAGGTAATCGGGGCCGGTTATACCCTGGATCCGGAATACCGCAAGCTGTTCCTGGCCGACAACAATAAATCGCCGGAAATGATTTTCCCGGTTACGTTCGACGGCCAGAACACGAAGACTTACGGTGGTATGACCTTCCTCGTACACGCACCGGTTGGCGGTTCGATGAACCCTGCTGACTTCGGTATCAACGGTGGCTGGGGCGGCGTCCGCACGACAAAGAATATCGTAAACCTGTTCGGTGATCCGTCGGGTAAAACCGACAAGAGGGCCATGTTCTACACAACAGGCCAAAACCTCGAGATTGCTGATATTTCGACATTTACGGATGGTTACGCCATTACAAAGTACAAAAACATCACCTCGGGCGGTGCCAAAGGCTCTGACCTGACCGGCGACTTTGTTGACACAGACTTTCCGCTGTTCCGGCTGGCCGATGTGTACCTGATGTATGCAGAAGCCGTTGTTCGCGGTGGTTCAGGCGGCACAACCGCGCTGGCGTTGCAGTATGTAAACGCGCTGCGTCAGCGGGCCTATGGCAACGCAACCGGCAACGTCACGGCCCTGACGCTTGACTTTATTCTGCAGGAGCGTGCCCGTGAACTGTACTGGGAAGGCCACCGTCGCACCGACCTCATCCGGTTCGGTAAGTTTACGGATGCCAGCTACGTATGGCCGTGGAAAGGCAACGTAAAAGACGGTAAAGGTGTCGCCGACAACCTGAATCTGTTCCCGATTCCGGCAACCGACATTGTTGCCAATCCAAACCTGAAGCAAAATCCCGGATATTAAGCTATCGTGCTCAGCCTGCGGGAGCAAACTCCCGCAGGCTGAGACCAACCCAATATAGATCGCCATGAAGTTCAAAAAATTACTCTTATTGGTGGCCGCATTGCCCGTACTGTGGTCGTGCGAAAAAGACGAAATTAAAGCCACGCTGAACCCGGGCGTTGTGCCGGTGATTTCAGTATCGTCGCAAAACGTCGTTCTGACGAAAGAAAATGCCGCTCAGGATGTGCTGACCGTAAAATGGAGTCAGCCTGATTACGGTTTCCAGGCAGCCTCTGCCTACACCGTACTGGTCGACAAAAAAGGCGGTGATTTCACCAACGCCGTTAGTTTTGTGGTAGGCAGTAACCTACAGAAGGTATTCAAGGCATCGGAACTGAATCCGGCGCTCCTGAAACTGGGTCTGAAAGCGGCTACGGCCGGTGATATCGACATCCGGGTGCAGTCGGTGCTGGGTCCGAAAACAACGCTTTCATCAGCCGTTAGCTCGATTAAGGCAACGCCATACCTCGACAAGCTGGATCTGAGCTCTACCTGGGGCGTGGTCGGCAGCGCGACGACCAACGGCTGGAACGGGCCGGATATGCCGTTCTACAAGTCTGACAAAGCCAATGTGTATGTGGCCTATGTGTATCTGGCGGTCGGTGAAATCAAAATCCGGCAGGATAACAAGTGGGACGTCAATTACGGCGACGACGGCGCCAACGGAACCCTTGAGGCGGGCGGTGCCAACATTGCGGTGAAAACAGCCGGTAACTACAAGATCACGTTTGATCAGGGTGCGCTGAAGTACACGATTGAGAAGTACTCATGGGGTATTGTCGGCAGTGCGACGCCAAGCGGCTGGGCAGCTCCTGATGTACCTTTCTTCTACGATCCTTCGTCGGACCAGTGGCGTGCAATTGCCACGCTGAAAGACGGCGAGATTAAATTCCGCCAGAACGAAGACTGGGCGGTTAACTACGGCGATACCAAGGCTGACGGCGTACTGGATGCCGGTGGCGATAACATGGTCGTGAAAGCCGGTACGTACCTGATCACCGTTGATTTCAAAACGCTGAAATACACCATCGAAGCCATCAAGGTATGGGGCGTTGTGGGTAGCGCAGCACCGAATGGCTGGAACGGACCTGATGCCAAATTCACGCCTGATTTTGCCAATGACGGCATCTGGAAACTGACAGGCATCAAACTGGTTGACGGCGAGATTAAATTCCGTCAGAACGATGCGTGGGATGTGAACTACGGCGATACGAAAGCAGACGGTATCCTGGATGCGGGCGGTGATAACATTGTCGTGAAAGCCGGCACGTATGACATCACCCTTGATTTTTCAATTGCAAGCAAACCTACCTATAAACTAACTAAGAAGTAACCTGCTTCTTAGGCCGGGTGGGGGCTTTCGGGCCTCCACCCGTTTTTATTAATCACCTCTCTATCACTTTCCCGCCTAATTAACCTGCTGGTCCGCACGGGCTCCGGCCAGGTGTCTACACCCTTTTGAGCATCCACCGCAACAAAGAATGGTACCTTAATCCTTATTTTTTCGTTATGCGTAACGTTTACTTCTGGCTTTGTTGCCTGTTTTGCTCAATCTATATACCTGCTCATGCTCAACAGGTTATGTTACAGGGATTTTACTGGGATTATCCGAAAACGGGTCAGGGCTTTAACTGGTCGGATACACTTCGTCTGAAAGCACAGAATCTCGGCCGGGCGGGCTTTACCCACGTATGGTACCCACCGTTTGCCGGAAACGGTAATAAAAGCGGCGGGTATGATCCGAAAGACTTGTTTATTGGCCCGTCTCAGACGTCATTAGGTACCCTCCCGCAAATAACGGATATGGTTAACTCATTCACTGCCAACGGGATTACACCCGTCGCAGACATGGTTTATAATCACCGCGACGGAGGCCGGCCGGAAAATAACCCCGCCGTTAAGGAGTATATGCTGAACTACGCCGGAGCGAATAACGGCAGCTGTAATTACGGCGACAATAACACCACCCAAACGACCAGCTATAAACAGCCTTTCCCCTCTGACCGTGTGCGTATGGTTGTGCCCGTTGGCGGAACAACCGGCCTTGGCGCAGGGCACTACTACATCAATATCAACTCACGATCAGGGGGTTATGCAGGACAGCGGTATCTGTTATATATCACAACCAACAAAGCAGGCGGCGGCTCGGCCTGGGATTTTGCCAGCGGCTGTAACCCCTCAGCAGCTGCAACATCCATAAATGCACCCAACGGCACCTATTCAGCCAGTTTGCAGCAAGGCTATTGGGTCGAGATGAACAACAACAAAACGGAATTTGATCTGAACCTGCAATCCACTGATTTTAACGCCGATGGTGACAGCCTGTTTATTCAGGCGGTCAACCTGTGCGGCAACTACACCGATCACCGCATCTGGAAAATATGGTATGGGACCGGTAACTACGATATTGCCGATCAGGGGGCTCAGAATGGTGCTAATTATAAGCTTCTGTTTCAGACCTATACTGATTTTAGTGGATTACCCAGCAAACGCGGCGGTCTAAACTGGAATGCGTTCCGCCCTAACTGGAACGCCCAGAACGTAACTGCCACCAACGGCAGCGGCTATCACGACAGCAGCAAAGGCGGCTACGGTTTCGGCGGTGCAACCGGTACCTGCCTGGGACCGGCCTGGAGTCA
Source organism: uncultured Arsenicibacter sp. (assembly GCF_945952095.1). Lineage (GTDB taxonomy): Bacteria > Bacteroidota > Bacteroidia > Cytophagales > Spirosomataceae > Arsenicibacter. The sequence goes on from NZ_CAMFHL010000316.1 coordinate 4,830, forward strand.
GCAAAGTATGGACTACTTTAACGACTACGATCACTCGCAGTCGAGCGGGCGCGATACGCTGATTGCCTGGACAAAGTGGGCCTATGACAAACTCGGCTCCAAAGGATTACGGATGGATGCCGTTAAACACTTCGATCCCAAGTTCGTTGCCGATATGCTCAGCAGCATGTATACCAGTGGCCGCACGCCTAATCTGGTCGTTGGGGAATGGTACGGCGAAAACCTGAACGAACTACAGGGCTGGGTCAATAATGTATCGTCCCACCTGAACCTGCTTAACCCCTCGGCGGCAAGTGCCATTCCGGTTAAGGTATTCGACTTCTCTCTGCGCCGCGCGCTGAAAGATGCGATTGACAACGGGGCCAATGCGCGGCAGGTCTATTTTTCGGGCCTGCGGGATGGTAAGGGTATGTCGGGCTTTAACATCATGACGTTCCTGAACAACCATGATTTCCGGTCATCGAATCAGTCCTACGGCGATGCACTGGTACATACTAACCCTATGCTTGGCTACGCTTACCTGTTGACTAACAACCAACTAGGCGTCCCTACGGTGTTTTATCCCGACTATTACGGCTATCCGGCCCGGAATACAACCTTTGGCACCGATCCCTATCCCTTTGACTATCATCCGACAGGCCTGAGCCCGATGAAAAAGGAGATTGACCGGTTGATGCTGGTACTGAAACAATATATTTCCGGCTCACAGGCCGTCAGTTACCTGAATCACTACGGCGGAACCGGCAACGCGCCTACTGCACCAACCAATTTTATCAGCGGGGATTATAACCGGTGCCTGATCTATCAGCTAACCGGAACCGGGGCGGCCGGTGGCAAAGATGTCATTGTGGCCATCAACTTTGATACAAACCCGTTGAAAGTCGATCATGCCATTGCCGCGCAAAACGGCATCGGGAACGGCACTCGCTTCCTTGATGTACTGGGTCGCTCGGCCTTTCCGTTCGGCGTGGTAGACAACCAAAACCGGATGTATATCGAACTACCTGCAAAAAGCTATTCGGTCTGGGTTCGGGATGCTACTCCCCTGTCGGCAACACTGGCCTCTGCCCCAACAAACGCAACCATCTGCCCTGGTCAATCGGCGACCCTCACCGTCAATACGATTGGCGGAACTGCCCCTTACAGCTATTCGTTTTCATCGAATGCCACCGCCACCGGTAGCAGCAGTGTGGTATCGGCAACAACAAGCGGTGCCTACTCGGTTACGGTCACGGATGCCCTCGGCTTAACAACCGTTGCCTCGGTTGATATTGCCCTGTACAGTGTATCGGCCTTAACGTTAAGCAATAACACCCCTGTTTGTGCCGGCACACCGGTGGCACTATCAGCAAGCACCGGATTCAACAGCTACACCTTTACCGGTAATAATACCAGCAATAGTGGCAGTAACGCTGTACTTACCCTAAGCCTGCCATCGGGTACCTATGCCTTTACCGTCACCGCAACAGACGCTAATGGTTGTACAGCCGTCAGCAATACATCATCCGTTACGGTCAATGCACTGCCGGTAACCTCGCTGAGCGCCGTTGGCAGCGGCCTCATCACCTGTGCCGCCCCAGCCACACTGGTTGCCTCCGGCACCAGCAGTTATACACTCGCGGGCCCAAATAATTACAGTCTGGCGCAAAACGCGGCCGAATTCATCGTCACTTCGGCAGGTATTTATACGTTGACGGGTCAGAATACAGCAGGTTGCCTGACCAGCGCAACGCTTTCTGTTTCAGAAGACAAGACCCCGCCAACGGTCAGCATCAGCCCGTCGGCCCTCACCCTGACCTGCACCAGTCCGACGGCCTCGCTGTCAATCAATGGTACAGGCACCATCCGGTGGGACAATGCCTCTACGGACATTACCCGTACGGTCAGCACATCAGGTACTTACTCGGTCACGCTCACCGCCGCCAACGGATGTACCAACACCGCCAGTCTGTCGGTTTCTGCCGATCAGGGAGCACCAACGGTCAGCATCAGCCCCTCGGCCCTCACCCTGACCTGCGCCAGCCCGACGGCTTCACTGTCAGTCAACGGAACCGGCACCGCCCTATGGGACAATGCCTCCACGGACGTCACCCGCACGGTCAGCACATCAGGTACTTATTCAGTCACGCTCACCGCCGCCAACGGTTGCACCAATACCGCCAGTGTGACCATTGCTGCCGATCAGGGAGCACCAACGGTCAGCATCAGCCCGTCGGCCCTCACCCTGACCTGCGCCAGCCCGACGGCCTCACTGTCAGTTAACGGAACCGGCACCATCCTGTGGGACAATGTGTCAACGGACGTCACCCGCACGGTCAGCACGTCGGGCACTTACTCGGTCACGCTCACCG
>NZ_CAMFHL010000317.1 GCF_945952095.1 uncultured Arsenicibacter sp.
TGCCCGAACAGCGCGGTTCAATGCCGGTTTATGTAACGCGGTTTTACCCGAATCTGGCACCTGAGCTGATTGCCCACTACGAAAACCGGCATATTCCTTACGACCGGATTCCGCCCCACAATCCGGCCTGTGAGCGGGTGTTTGCTGCCGAAGCGTCGGCCAATGCGCTGCTGATCAGTAGTCCGAATGATGGCAGTGAGTACTTCATTGACCCTGAGAATCCGTCTGATCTGCAGCTGGCCTGTCAGGCTCCGAACGATGTGCAGACGGTTTACTGGTACCTGAACGATAAGCTGTTCCGGAAGGCGAAACCAACCGAAGCCGTGTTTTTTAAGCCACGCCCCGGCGTCTGGACAATCGCCTGTGCCGATGACCGGGGGCGAAACACGTCCATCCGGATCATGGTGAAGAAGCAATAACCCATTCCGCTGCACACCGTATATTGCCACTGGTGTAGAATGCCTGCCTGCCGAAGCCGCAGGCCTTTATCTTACAGATTCTTGTGGTCTATTTAACCCTTCAGACAAAAGCTTATGTTTGGTAAGAAACCGGCAACGGCTGAAAAAAAGCCCCATGCCCGTAAATCGCCGCTGCGCGAATGGATTGATTCTGTGTTGTTTGCGGTCGTAGCCGCGACTCTTATCCGTTTTCTGGTCATGGAGGCATTTGCCATTCCGACCCCGTCGATGGAAAGCAATCTGATGGTGGGCGATTATCTGTTTGTCAGCAAGCTGCACTATGGCAGCCGGACGCCGCAGACACCGCTCCAAATGCCGCTGACCCATCAGAAAATCTGGGGGACCAACATCCCGTCGTTTAGTACGGCTATTCAGCTGCCAACGTTCCGGTTGCCGGGGTTTACGCAGGTAAAGAACGGCGATGTGGTTGTTTTTAATTATCCGCCGTTGCGTCCCAACGAACCCGATTATCCGAAAGATCTCCGCACGAATTACATTAAGCGTTGTATCGGGATTCCGGGGGATGTGGTGCAGATCAGGCAGGAGCAGGTGTTCATTAACGGAAAAGCTGCTCCCTTGCCGGAACGGGCGCAAACCACCTGGTTTATGAAAACCACCGAGGTGCTGGATGACCATTTTTTCCGGCAGTATGCTATTGTCAACGATTTTAATTCGCCGGAAGGACCGTTTATCAACTGGCAACCGGTCGAAGTACAAAATGCTGCGACGAAAGCGTCTGAACTGATCGGATACCGCATTAATACCTCCCGTGCAATGCTCGACAAAATTAAGGCACTCGACTGGGTGAAAGGCGTTGAGCCACTGACGGAACCGGCGGGACAGACCGGACCAGGCATTTACGGCAGCTCCGTCTACGCCTGGAATCAGGACAATTTCGGGCCGTTGACGGTACCGAAAAAAGGCATGACAGTGCCCGTAAACCGCGAGACGATTGCGCTCTACGGGCCGGTGATCAGCCGCTACGAAGACAATGCCAATGTTGTACAGACGCCCACGAGCATCACCATCGGCGGCAAAGCCGTAACGGAATACACCTTTAAGCAGGATTATTATTTTATGATGGGTGATAACCGCCACAACTCAGAAGACTCCCGTTACTGGGGCTTTGTGCCGGAAGATCATGTGGTTGGCAAAGCGGTATTTGTCTGGATGTCAGTGGATCCGGCGCCCGAAAATGTCTGGCGCAAAATCCGCTGGAACCGGCTGTTCCGTGTGATCCGGTAAGCTGTCAGCTGCTTTATAATTTGCGCCCACCCCATTGCCGGGGTGGGCTTTTCTTTGGGAGTTTGCGTATTTTGCGAAGCTATTGACGAAAAAGATTCATGCGGCAGCAGATGATCCGGTTTCTGGGGATTGCCTTTATAATGGCTGGTTTCGGGTCGGTATCCGCCCAGAATCAGCCCATTGGCCGTTTCTTACAGGATACAATAGTTGTTGGCGAACCGTTTCAGTACGCCGTCAGCTACCGGCATACGCAGGCACAGGACATTCTGTTTCCGGATACAGCCCGCGCCTTTTCGCCGTTTCTGGTAAGGAGTATCAGTGTCTTCCCGACGCGGACAGATCAGGGAACCAGCCGCGACAGTGCTGTTTATACACTGGTTACGTTCGAAACCAAACCAACACAGACGCTACAGGTACCTGTCCTGATCATCGGCGAAGCAGATAGTACGGCATTGTACAGCGATCCGGATACGGTCTACCTCCGGTCGAGTCTGCAGACAAACCGGCCCGACACACTGGCTTTAGCTACTGAAACACGGATTTTACCCGTCCGTCAGCAGTTCAACTATCCGGCACTGCTGATGGTAATTGGTACGTTGCTGGTCATTGGCGGGGCGGTCTATCTGCTTTTCGGGAAAAGCATCCGGCGCCAGCTGCGGCTGTACCGGCTTCACCAGCGGCACCTCCGCTTTTTGCAGGAATATAACCGGCTGATCCGCAGCATCGACGCCGATAGTGCTACCGATAACGCCAACAGAGCCATTGTGCAATGGAAACTGTACCTGGAAGGGATTCAGGGCGAGCCATTTACGTCGATGACCACGCGGGAAATTGCAGAACGGATTACTGAAAATCAGCTGGGCCGGATCCGGCAGGGCACTGCCGAGTTGGTTGAGGCGCTGAAACAAACCGACCGTATGATTTACGGCGGCGTGTTCAGTCCGCAGTCGGCGGCGGCCCTGCGGTTATTGCGGGATGTTGCCATTCAGGTATACGATCGCCGGCGGGCGGCCATTCAGTATGTTTAACAACACTTACGACAGCTAAAAAGAGGACGCATGGAGCCCTGGTATTCAATACACTGGTTAACCGTTGAGCAGTGGCAGCAGTTCCGCTTTGCCAACGGCTGGGTATTGTACACCATTCCGGCTCTGCCGCTACTGTTTCTGTTCCGTGTACTGCTAGGCCAGGGGCGTTCGCAGAAACTAAATGTATCGACTGGTACGTACCTGTATGTCAATAGCTTGCTTGGCTGGTTACGGTTTATTACACCTGCCTCGTTTTTCCTCGGGATCAGCCTGATTCTGGTAGCGCTGGCCCGTCCGCAGATTGTCCGTGAGCAGCGGATTGAGCAGTCAGATGGCATTGACATCATGCTGGCACTGGATGTTTCATCGTCTATGACAGAAACCGATCTGGCCCCGAACCGGCTGGCTGCTGCCCGGCAAATGGCGCAGATGTTCGTAAAGGGACGTAAAAACGACCGCATCGGGCTGGTCGTGTTTGCCGGCGAGGCCTTTTCGCTTTGTCCGCTCACCACCGATTATGCGTTGCTGGATCAATACATTGCCGATCTGAGAGAGAATATGATTCCCGCCACAGGTACGGCTATCGGCGATGCCATGGCGCGCTGCATTAACCGGATGCGGGAAACCGAGCTGCCGGCTGTGACCGATACTACCGCAAAAAAACGGACCAAAGTGGTTATTTTGCTCAGTGACGGGGAAAATACGGCCGGTAACCTTGACCCGGTTACGGCGGCAAAACTGGGAAGGGCCTTTGGTATCCGGATTTACACAATTGCGGTTGGGAAGGTGGAGGCAGGGGCGGCGGCGCGGCGTGATAGCTTACTGGCCACGTCGGCGGTAGATGAGGGCGTGCTGAAAACCATCGCCCGGATCGGTAACGGGAATTATTTCCGGGCAACTGATGCCAAACGGCTGGAAACGGTTTTTAAGGAAATTGACCGGCTGGAAAAAGCCCCGGTACGTACCCAGGTGTATGAACACGTACAGGATTTTTACCGTATTTACCTCTATTGGGCCATCTGTTTTCTGCTCTTCACGCTGTTCCTGAAAAACACCATTTTAGCTAATATTCTGGAAGATTAACCGGCGGCAGACCTTATCTGTACCGCCTTTTGCGCATGCTGAAAGCCTCTTACAACGAACATTATATTGAAGCAGGACTCGACGAAGTCGGACGTGGTTGCCTGGCCGGCCCCGTGGTTGCTGCGGCCGTTATTCTGCCAAAAGGTTACGAACATCCCGGCCTGAACGACTCTAAACAATTGTCACGCACACAGCGCGACCGCCTCCGTCTTGATATTGAACGGGATGCGCTGGCATGGGCGGTGGCCGAAGTGTCGAATCAGGAAATTGACCGGATCAATATCCTGAAAGCGAGTTTTCTGGCCATGCACCGCGCGCTCGATACCATCATGGCGGCCGACGGCGTTAAACCCGAACACCTGCTTGTGGATGGTAACCGCTTTACGCCTTACCCCATGATTCCGCATACCTGTATCATCAAGGGCGATGCGAAGTTTCTGCCGATCGCCGCGGCCTCCATTCTGGCCAAGTGTTACCGCGACGACCTGATGGAGCGGCTCGGTGTCTTGTTTCCGCAGTATGGGTGGGCCCGGAATGCGGGTTATCCGACACCGGTCCACCGCAAAGCCATTCAGGAACATGGCCCCTGCGAATGGCACCGGATGAGTTTCCGGCTTATCTGAGAGCTTATTTACACTTTCGGGCGTTTGTACAACGGGACGGTACTGCACGGCTCACCGAACATCAGCGCCTGCACAACCGGCTTCAGCCTGCGGGTAATTTCAACATAGGCTGCTGTTGGTACGGCTACTTTGGAGCATCCTTTTACCACCACGCGGGTATCCCGGTAATCGTCCGGATTGATGGTAGCGATAGCATCGAAGTAAAGTTTTTCTTCCAGATCCTGCAATGAGCCGAAAACAATGGTATGGGCATACGGCTGCAAATGCAGCGTGAGCAGCATATAAGCCCAGGTCGGTACAATAGCATCTTCAGAGCAGGTAACAGCGACATTTTTACCGGCATACTGGCTCCAGTCATGCGTTTTCAGAAAAGCCCGGTAATCCTTTTCTTTCAGGATCAGGCCCATAAACAGGTTATCCTTCAGATCATAAACCACCCGCTCACCGGGATGGTAATAATCTTCGAGGTCAAGGGTAATCAGGCCGCTTTGGGCCACCCGGTTAATGATTTCAGTCTCCATGCCTATTGAGCGATTTAGTGAGTTGGCGAAACCGGCTGAGGGGATTCAATTGGGTTAACAGCGGGTTGGACCGAGAAGGTTTCGCCGGAAACAGAAAAGCCCGGTCGGGGGGGACCAGGCTTCGGGTTTGTATACCGGACTGATTAAGCGCTTTGCTTAGCCGATTGATAGCGTTTTTCAGCGGCGTTCCAGTCAACTACATTCCAGAAAGAAGAGATGTAGTCCGGACGACGGTTCTGGTACTTCAGGTAATAAGCGTGTTCCCACACGTCAAGGCCGATGATCGGGAAACCTTTCGCGTCGGCGATGTCCATCAATGGGTTGTCCTGGTTTGGCGTTGAGGTAACGGCTACGCCGCCGTCAGCCGTAACAATTAACCATGCCCAGCCTGAGCCGAAACGGGTTGTAGCCGCTTTTGTGAATTCTTCCTTAAATGCGTCGAATGAACCGAATTTCTGGTTGATTGCTTCAGCCAGCTCGCCGGTTGGTGAACCGCCGCCATCGCCTGACAAAATGTTCCAGAATAAAGTATGGTTATAATGACCACCCCCGTTGTTACGTACGGCAACCGGATACTTGCTGATGTTAGCCAGCAGGTCTTCCAGTGACTGGTTTTCCAGTTCGGTACCGGCAACTGCGTTGTTCAGGTTTGTAACATACGCATTGTGGTGCTTACCATGGTGAATTTCCATAGTCTGCTTGTCGATATGCGGCTCGAGTGCATCGCTCGAGTAGGGTAGTGGTTCTAATACAAAAGCCATTGTTTGTAAGATTTAGGTTGAAATTAATCTCATTTGGGTTAACACGAACTTATTCGTATAAGTTTTTAGTAATATGATTTTTTACGTTTAATTGCTGATAAGCAGTGACTTAAAGGTAAAAAATAGATTATTTGGCCGGTGTTTATTTCCGGAGCCGCCGGAAAAAAGCCGTGAGGAGTTCCTGACAGTCTTCCGCCAGAATCCCCGTTGTCAACCGCGTTTTAGGGTGTAACAAGGAAGGCTGAAACCGGGCATAACCCCGCTTTTCGTCGGAGGCACCGATGACAATCCGGCCGATCTGCGCCCAGAACAGAACGCCTGCGCACATCACGCAGGGCTCCAGTGTGACATACAGCGTGCAGTAGGGCAGGTATTTGGAACCCAGGTAATGAGTTGCCGCCGTAACCGCCATCAATTCGGCATGGGCAGTTACATCGGTTAGCTGCTCGGTCAGGTTATGGGCTTTGGCAATGACCCGGTTTTGACAAACGATGACCGCTCCAACCGGAATTTCTCCCTTCCCGGCAGCCAGTTCCGCCTGTTGCAGAGCCAGGTTCATGAAATACTCGTCGGAGAACATAGGGAGCTTAGAGCAGAGAGCTTAGAGCAGAGGGCGTAGTGTTAACCCTATGCTCTAAGCCCTACGCTCCGTTACTGCTTGAGAATGCGGCGGAACGTTTTGCGGTCGCCCACCTGAATTTTCAGAATATACATGCCGGTTGGCTGGCTGCTAAGGTCGAGCTGTGTCTGCCGGTTCCGGGTAGTGTGTTGCACGGCAGTGCGTCCGGTAAGGTCAGTTAATTCAATAACGGCCGGATTTTTTTGCAGCGCCACATCAATATCAATCGTCAGGCCTGCTGCCGTTGGTACCGGATAGGCCTTAACCGAGGTGCCGAGCAAATCGTCTTCAACACCCAGCAATGGCAGGACCTGTACGGTAATGGCAGTGCCTGATACGGTACCGGTACCACAGTTATTGCTGACCGAAAGTAACCGGTATGTCGTTGTTTTCAGCGGCCGGATGTCAAGCCGGTGCGGGTTGGCATTGGTCTGAATGGTCTGATTGCGCAGGCTGTCGTTGTACACAAACGTCCACGGACCGTCGCCGGTAAACGTAATGCTGAGGCTGCCCGGACTGCCTTCGTACACGCTGGCAGGGCCGGCCATGACCGCCGTCGGATAAGGACGGACATAAAGTACCGTCGGGCTGTTCTGACCAAGTACCGGAATCGACGGGTTGGTACCGATGACACGGACAAAATAAACCCCGCCGGCCTGTGAAGCCGGTACCGTAGCGACAATCGGTCCGATGGTCGTTGCTGCCGAGATGTCCACAAATTTCTTAGAGGTGGTATCTGCCAGCTGCACTTTGAAGGCATTGCCGGCATTGAACTCACCCGATGTCGTGAACGGCACGGAGAAACTCAGGCCCGCACAA
>NZ_CAMFHL010000318.1 GCF_945952095.1 uncultured Arsenicibacter sp.
GCCTGCCGCTAGCGTTCATCCTGAGCCAGGATCAAACTCTCCATCGTAAATAATTTGCGTAATCCGAAGATTACAATTTTCTAGCCAAATTTAGTGCTTATTACTGATATCAATACGTCAAAGAACTGGTTCCTTTTCAGGATGGCGGCTAACCGTTTGTTAGCCCGTTGTTGTTGATTGGGACTGCAAAGGTAGGGGCATTTTTTACGTTTGTCAATACCTCTGCCAAAAAAAAGTTAAATTTTTATTCGGCCTGTAAGAAAGGATATTCGTAACTAACTGGAGGAGAGAACGTTTCCTTAATTGTTCTTGCCGAAATCCACCGAAATAAATTTAACATTGATCCCGCTTTATCGTTCGTTCCGGATGCTCTGGCCCCTCCAAATGGTTGCTGACCCACTACAGCACCGGTTGGTTTGTCATTAATATAGAAGTTGCCGGCAGCGTTTTCGAGTGCTTTTGTGACCTTTTCTACAACATACCGGTCTTTCGCAAAGATTGACCCTGTCAATGCGTAAGGGGATGTAGTATTGATAATAGTCAGGACCTCATCAAATGCATTGTCATCATATACATACACTGATAGCACTGGTCCGAATATTTCTTCGCACATAGTCCGATAGGCAGGGTCCTCTACTTTTAAAACCGTTGGCTCTATGAAATAACCGATGCTGTCGTCATAATTTCCTCCTGCTACGACCGAAACGTCTTTACTTGCCCTGGCTTCGTCTATATAGGCGGCTATTTTCCGGAACGACCGTTCGTCAATGACAGCATTTATGAAATTGGAGAAATCTTCAGTACCGCCCATTTTAAGCTCTGCCAGCTGTGCCTGTAGTTTACTTTCTATTGCTGCCCACAGCGACTGCGGAATGTACGCTCTGGAAGCGGCTGAACACTTTTGCCCCTGATATTCGAAAGCCCCCCGCAATAAGCCGGTAACTACTTCATCAACACCAGCTGAATTATGGACTAAAACAAAGTCTTTTCCACCTGTTTCACCAACTATCCGCGGGTAGGTTTTATACCGGTGAATATTTGCACCGATAGTCGACCAGATTTGCTGAAACACTTTTGTACTACCCGTAAAGTGAATTCCGGCAAAGTCAGGATGACTGAATATGATGTCACCGGCTACCGGACCATCTACATAGATAAGGTTGATTACACCATCAGGCAATCCCGCTTTCTGTAATACTTCCATGATTACCTGAGCGGAATATACCTGTGTATAGGCGGGTTTCCACACGGCAACATTTCCCATCAAAGCAGCTGATGTAGGTAAATTACCCGCAATAGCCGTAAAGTTGAATGGTGTCAATGCAAACACAAATCCTTCCAGCGGACGGTATTCAAGCCGGTTCCATATGCCGGGTGATGAATTTGGTTGTTCCTGGTAAATCTGCGTCATGTAGCTTACATTAAACCGCAGAAAATCGATTAGCTCACAGGCAGAGTCAATTTCGGCCTGGTATGCGTTTTTCGACTGCCCCAGCATGGTAGCAGCGTTAATCTTAGCACGATAGGGTCCGGCGATTAACTCGGCGGCTTTTAAAAAAATAGCCGCCCGGTTTTCCCACGATAAATTAGCCCAGCTTTCTCTGGCCGACAGTGCGGCATCAATTGCCTGATGGACATGCGTTGCGTCACCTTCATGAAAGTATCCGAGTGTATGTTGGTGATCGTGTGGTGGCGATAACCGGATTTTATTACCGGTAAACACCTGCTCACTGCCAATATACATCGGGATGTCAACTTCTGTTGCCCGCAACTCGTTGATTGCGCTCTTCAATGCTTCCCGTTCCGGTGAACCGGCGCGGTATTCTTTTACTGGCTCGTTTGCTGGCGTTGGAACTTTGCTGATTCCGTAAGACATAACTGAAGTGCTTTTTTTCTCAAATTTAGTACATCCTCTAACTTTTTCATTACTATGCTATGCCGCCGGCACCAGCTAATTACTTTTACAAGAGGGGCTTTTGGGTGATTTCCTGTAACTTGCCAGCGTTTTAGTCAATCATCATGCAGTTTTACAGTACGAATAATAACTCTTCAAGGGTTTCCACAAAACAAGCACTTTTCCACAGCATGCCTGTGGATAAAGGCCTTTATATGCCTGTTTCGATTCCTTATCAGGACATTTCATTCTTTGATAAGATTGCAGGTGGTTCACTTGCCGATGTAGGTTACGAAATTTGTAAGTCGCTTTTCGCGGGTGAAATAGCCGATGCTAACCTTCAGCAAATAACTCATCAGGCCTTTCCGTTTGAAACACCGGTTATCAATCTTGCAGAAAAAGATCTGGGGGTTCTTGAGCTATTTCATGGCCCTTCTCTTGCCTTCAAGGATGTCGGAGCCCGTTTCATGGCTAGCTTAATGTCTTACTTTTCCGGTAAAACGGATAAGGAGGTCCATATTCTTGTTGCAACATCCGGCGACACCGGCGGAGCAGTTGCGATGGGCTTTCATAATGTTCCGGGCGTACGGGTTTCCATTTTATATCCTAGTGGCCGCGTCAGCGATCTGCAGGAAAAACAACTGACTACATTAGGCGGCAATGTTCAGGCTTTTGAAGTCAAAGGCTCATTTGATGATTGTCAGGCAATTGTCAAGCAGGCGTTCCTCGATCCTACCCTGACCGACCGCGTTGCGCTTTCATCAGCCAATTCTATCAATATATTCCGGTTAATCCCGCAAAGTTTTTACTACGTGAGTGCTTACGGCCAGTCAAAGCACGTTGGTAAACCAATTGTATTTTCGACACCAAGCGGAAATTTCGGTAACCTTAGCGCCGGTGTTTTAGCGCAGCGTATGGGTTTGCCTGTACATCACTTTATCGCGGCAACAAACCTGAATCATGTTGTTCCTGATTATCTGCATACCGGAGCGTATCAGCCTAAAGAGTCTGTTGCCACGATCTCCAATGCAATGGATGTCGGTAGCCCGAGTAATTTTGTGCGTCTGACACACTTATACGGCGATCAGTTTGACAATGTTTCCCGGCAGGTTAAAGGTTATTATTTTGATGATGCTGCCACAGAAGCAGGCATGCAGCAAATCTATGCCCGGTATGGTTATGTCGCCTGTCCGCATACTGCTATCGGCATTATGGGGGCTCAGGAAGACAAAAAGCAGACGAACGAAGACTTCTATCATATTGCTTTGGCTACAGCCCATCCCTCTAAATTTAAACCACTTGTTGAGCAAGTGTTAGGTGTAGAGGTTGATGTTCCTGAACGCCTTGCTGTTTTATCAGCAAGGGAAAAACATTCATTTTTGATTGACCCGGATTACGAAAGCTTTAGAGAAGCCTTTTCTGCTACTTTATAACAAAAAGGCCGGAGACTTACTCTCTGGCCTTTTTGTTAATTCAATACATCGCCCCGTAGTGCTCTGAACCGCTTTCTGGCTTCAGCCCCATAAATACTAGCCGGATAGTCAGTTAATAACTTCTGGTACAACGCCATCGCCGCAGCTTTGTCCTTTTTACGCTCTTCAATGATTTTTGCCTGCAGGAACAGAGCATCATCGCCAAGTATATCCTGCGCATACTGACTTAACAGTTGCTTCAGATCTTCCAGCCCCTCATCCGTTTTACCTTGTTTGAAATACGTATTGGCACGTAACCACAGGATTTCATCAGCAAGCATGTGATTCTGATACTTTTTCAACATTTCTGACAGGTTATCCACAGCTTCCTCTGTTTTGTTCTGAAATAACATCAGTTCAATAGCAGCATATTCACGAAGCGCCGTTTCATTGCTGTCCAGACCTGTGTTATCCAGAATCAGAAGACTCAGGGATCCTGCGTCATTTGCGATCTCCCGCGATGTAGCCAGTTTAAGGATGTCCAGAATGTCTTTTGCTACGGCAAAGTTTCCGCTGTAGTAATGCAGTTTGGCATTTTTCAGCTTGGCCTCGTGCCCTAGTGGCTCTTCCTTCTGCGATTTTTCCACCTGTGCATAGAGCAGCGTTGCTTCCCACGGTTCTGCCTTCAGCAGATATACATCCCCCTTATCAATTTTACACCGGTCTATGAAGTTTTTATCGCCTTTGCTTAAGTTGATCGCCAGATCCAGGACGGTTAACGCCGTGTCTTTTTCATCCAGGTAGTTCGCGTACAGATTAGCCGTACTTCGTAGTGCCTCCAGTGTTTTAGCACTTGTACCTACCTCCTGAAGCATTTTCTGATAATCTGTAATCAGCTTACGTATTTCAGATTTATCCACAGGATAGGTGTTTTTAACCTGCTCCTCCCGTGCATTAATGACCATCCGCCGGGCAAATGCATATAATTGCCCCTGTGGATAAGTCGTGGCTACATAGTCAAATGCATCAGCAGCCGTCTTATATTCTTTGTTGTTGAGCGCAATTACCCCTAAATCATAAACCCGGCTTCCGTTCAGCTTAAGCCGCTTATCAGTCGCTTTTTCCTGCAATAACGCCCTGCTGAATTTTTGTTTCTGAACGAAGTACCATGTCAACAGCTCGCTATGCCCAAGCTCCATTGGCTCCTGCTGTATCCGGCTATACAGGACTTTTTCCAGTAACTCTTCTTCTTTTGAATTAATCAGCCCCTGTAATCCGGCTAAGACGACTTCCTTTTTGTCAATCTGCCGGTTTAGTGAAATCAATTCATTGATCCATTTCTCCGTTTGACCGGTTCCCCGGTAAAGCTTCGAGAGCTCTTCATTGTAGGCATTTGGGTTACCACTTTGCGTGCGCGCCATTTCAAGCGCTTTAATTGCCCACCGGCTTTCGCCGATGTCGTTAAATGCGATGGTTACCTGCTCCAGCTTTGCCTGTGATTTTTTTGCCAGATCCAGGCCTGCCTGAAAATGCTTTTGCGTTTCGGTTGTGTCCCCCTGCTGATTATATACCATTCCGGTCAGGACTTCAAAGATGGGTGCGTTTACTTCGTCGGAACGGGTTTGCTTCTTCAGGAATTTCAATGCCTCTTCGTCACGCTTTGTTTTCAACAAACTATTCACATAACGAAACCCAACCGGCCAGCTCGTTTTTTCTTTGAGCACCTTTGCGTATTCTACAGCTGCTTTTGCATATTCCTCTTTCTTGTAATACTCATTCGCCAGCTCATCCGACACAGACTGCCCTGCTGCTGCTCCACCCACAAGCATCAACAATCCTAACAGATTATTAACAACCCTATTTTTCATTTTATAAATATCTTTTTTAAATAACGTTATTATAAGATTTAGCTGTGTGGAAATGTGAATTACTTGACTATGCACACATTATACACATTTAACAAATAGTAATCAACATAGTTATCCCCTTTTTCCACGTAAGCTATCCACTTATAATTGCTTGTTTTTAAGTGAATTAACATGTTGTCCACATTTTGCCGGTTTTTTTATTAACAAATCCACCAGGTTAGAACATCCACAATTGACCTATGCGTATAACGTGTGTCTTCTATGTTTATGAATTGTCGTTTTTCCCGACAGCCCAATGTGGATAAGTCAAAAAGTGAATATCTATAAAGTTATTCACATTCTGACCATGGTTAAGATTATAGTTATCCACGGTCAATCCGGAGTTATACACAGCCTTATCCACAGAAAATTTTCACTTTTTTAATTTTACATTGACCTTTTATCCAGAAACGCTAAATGAGTTCTCAGGCGTGGATAAGTAAAGGGCAGGCATCACAGCACACAGTTATGCCTTAATGACGGAATATGTAAATCACGCTGGAGTAATTACCGGACTTGCGGGCTGCCCTGTTAGATTTCAGGCCTTGCCAGAAACTCTCAATCAGATTGGTACGGCCATCCCGATATTTAGTACTGAGCATGGCAATATAGAAGGAGTCAAAATACATTGGCCGCTGCTCTTTCAGGATTAAGGCATGTTTAGCCATTAGCTGTTTAATCGTAGCGGGAGTGAAATGATGCAGGTGTCGTGGGACGTCATATGCTGCCCAGTACTCTTTATAATAAACAGCATCTGCTGATGCATTATTTGGTACAGCTATGATTAACGTACCTTCCGGCTTCAACAATTGCTTTAACCGCGCAGCTACCTGATCAAGCTCAGCAACGTGTTCCAGTACGTGCCACATGGTAATGACATCAAATTTTTGAGTTGAATCTAATTGCTGCAAACTCTCCCCTACCCTACTGTTTAACCGTGCTGCTGCAACACTGCGGGCATCTGCATCAGGTTCAATTCCCTGAATAGTCCATCCGCTGTGCTGACACGCTTCTAAAAAACTGCCTGTTCCACATCCGATGTCCAGAATGCTGCCTGTTCCTTTATTTAACTCATGAATCAGATTTACTTTCCCTTTTAAGGTATACTGCCGGACTGTACGGTATAAAAAATTTATGAGTCCTTTGCTTTCGTCATTGTGAGAAACATATTGTTCCGATTTGTAAAAACGGCCAATAGATTGTTGGTCCGGTCTTGGATTGGTAAAACGAAAGCTGCACTGCGTGCATTCCTGAATGTTGAAATCTGTGTGGCTGACCAGATAATCTTTACAGGTAATAAAGTTGCGGAGTTGACCGGATCCGCAAACCGGACATGCCGTTAGGGTTTCTGTACTCATAAAAGGTTAAATCGATATGTTACAAAAATCCCCTGATAACAGGTGCTGTTCCCGTTATCAGGGGATTGTCATTTTTAAAATTACCGGCCCATGTACACCAGAAGAATGGAAATATCAGATGGGCTGACACCACTTATCCGCATCGCCTGCCCGATAGTAGCCGGCCGTAAACGTTTCAATTTATCTCTTCCTTCAAACGACAAGGCGTGTATCCGGTCATAATCAAAAGCAGGATTGATTTCCAGTCCCTCCCATTTAGTGATCTTTTCCGCATTTAGCCTTTCACGGTTCAGATAGTCTTCGTATTTGATTTCAATTGCTACCTGTTCAACGGCCTTTTGTGGTACTTCGATATAACGTTCATTTTCCGGTAGCCATTTCAATAGCTCTGTTACATCATCGAATCCAATCTCCGGTCGTTTAATCAGCGTATACAACGGACTTTTTTCCCGGATTGCTGTACTGCTTTTTGTCGATAGCCAGTCATTGATTTCGTCGGGTTTAACTCTGTCTCTTATACACATCTCCGAGCCCACGAGACAAGAGGCAATCT
>NZ_CAMFHL010000319.1 GCF_945952095.1 uncultured Arsenicibacter sp.
GGACGATTGGTTACCGTTGTTGTTAAAAAACCGCTGGTCGTTGTACGACGGGTTCATGCTGATACCGAAATCAACCTTATCCGATACTTTTGTGTCAATCTTGACGCTGCCGCTGTACCGTTTCAGCCCATTGTTGCGGACAATCCCTTCCTGGTTGAAATAATTGGCCGACACATAATAACTGGTCTTGCCGGTACTGCCTGAAATGCCCACATTGTAGCTGCTCATCGGCGCCGGACGGAACAGTTCGCCGAGCCAGTCAGTATTGGTCAGACCAGGTTGTTTATCCAGCCAGGGTTGCAGGTAGTTCAGCCGGAGTTCGCGCAGGCTGGCACCTTTTGAAACCCGCGTAGCCCGGTCGTCGGCAATGCTACGGGTGGCGGGGTTTTTCGATACATATCCCCAGTCACGCGCCTCTGTAAAGTATACAGCCGCATCATAAGCATCCACGTACTTAACCCGGTCAGCCCGCTCCTGAAAACCGGTATATACATCCAGCGAAACACTTATCTTTTCCGACTGTCCTTTTTTTGTGGTAATCAACACGACCCCATTGGCCGCCCGTGACCCGTAAATAGCTGCCGAGGACGGGTCTTTCAGAATATCGATGGTTTCAATGTCCTGCGGATTGACCGAATTGAGGGAGGAACCTTCCGAGAGCGGGAAACCGTCTACAACGATCAGCGGATTACGTCCCGCTGTCAGTGTACCGATGCCCCGGATCACAATCTGCGGATCAACACCGGGTTGTGCCTGAGCCTCGTTAATGATGACACCTGCCGCCTTGCCGGCTAATTGCTGGGCAAAACTGCTGCTGTTGTACCGCACGAGCTGATCGGCTTTGACCTGCGAAATAACCCCAGTCACTTTGGCTTTTGACTGGGTCCCGTAACCAATGACGACTACCTCACCGAGTAGTTTCTGATCAGCTTTGAGGGCTACGTTCAGGGTGTTTTGGCCAGGTGCTACTTCCAGTTCCTGCGGGTTGTAGCCAATGAATGAAAAGACAAGTGTGGTCGGCTCATCGGGTACGTTCAGGCTAAATCCGCCCTTCTGATCGGTAGAGGTACCACGGGTAGTTCCCTTCAGGACCACACTGACGCCCGGCATCACTTCCCGGGTAACGGCATCAGTGACGGTTCCGGTGATTGTTTGGATCGCAGCATCCGTCAGGAAAACCGGGACATTATTTTCGGGCAGCAGGGCCGAACGAAGTCCGGTTGTTCGTTTCAGAATAATTTGTCCACCCACCACATCCCAGGTGATGCCGGCTTGCCGGAACAGGTTTTCGAGCACGGTTGCCAGCGATTGATTATAGGCATGCAGGGATACCCGTTGTCCCGGACGGACGACCTGTGGACTATAGACAAAGCGTACATCCGCATTTTTTCCGATTTCGGTCAGCACGACGCCCAGCGGTTGTTTATCGACGCTGAGGGTAACGGATCGTTTGAGGAGTTCCTGCGCAGCGCCGGGCAGTGCGTAGGAAAGATTCATAAACAAAGCCAGTAAAAGCAGTTGAAAGCCAGTAAATTTCATAGCAGTCCACAGCAACTTGTGGTAGCTTCGGTTGAATTGCATAATTTTGAGTGTTTTGTTCAGTTGTTGGAAAATCTGGGCAATAAGAAGCCCTGCACCCGGTAAAACGGGCGTTTCAGGACCAGAAACGGGGGCTGGGCCGGCAGACCGGCAAACCGAGCCATTGACGGTACCAGCGTCAATGACTTTTTTTATGTATCAGAAGCTGGAAAGTTTATATCAAATCGTTCAGGTTTTGGATGACTCGTTATTTTTCAGTTTCGCAACCCGTACCGCGTACATGGATTTCTGTGCCCTCTACCGAGTAGGCTGCTCCGATTGAGGAGCAGATCATGTCCAGTTTCGTAAACAGCGGCTGATCCGTCAGTTCGGCGTTCAGTGTACAGTTTGCCAGAGCCTGACGGTCAAACCGTATCGTTACACCATAGGCGCGTTCCAGCATATCAAATACGCTGGCAACAGGCGTATCCGCAAAGACAAACCGGTTGATCACCGCTGATGGATTCACCACTTCCGGTTTGGCAACCAGCGATTTGATGACATGACCGTTAGCAACAGTAAGTGTAATGCGCTGATTGGGCGTTAGCAGCATGGCTGTTTTCCCGTCGGCAGGGGAGACCTGTACCCGACCGGTTTTTACCGATACCTCTGCCGTTGACTGTCTGGTAAACGCCTTAACGGTGAAACTTGTACCCAGTACGCGAACCAGAATAGAAGGTGTCTGGACAACAAACGGATGGGAGGCATCATGATAGACCGAAAAAAACGCCTGGCCCTGCAAGCGAACAACCCGCAGTTCGCCGGTAAATTTTTCGGGATACATAATCCGGCTTTTTGGGGCGAGGGTTAAGGCGCTGCCGTCCGGTAACGTAAATTGGCGGGCAGCTGTCGATTCATTATTCCGGATCAGCCAGCCTTTTGGGGCTTCAATCCCGGACTCCGATACGGGCAAGGCATTACTCCCGGTGTTCTGACCCAGAAACCACCAGCTGCCGGCTACTACCAGGAATACAGCGGCTGCCGCCGCCGCCATGTACCAGCCCGACCGGCGCTTGCTGATTGAAATAACCGGTGTTGCCTCAGCAACAATAGATTGACGGATCTGCTCCCATATGGCTTCTGCAACACCCTCAGGTAATGGTGTTGCCGGGTCTGTTTGCTGCCAGTCCTTAGCCATCAGCTCTTCTAATGCTGACTTATCGGTCTGTAAAAAATAAGACCGGAGGGCGTTACGTTCGTCGGGTGTACATTGGCCGGCCCTGTAACGGGCTAAGAGCTCATGGGTGATATCTGGTTGCATACTACGGGTAATACAAACCAGTCGCTGCTGACCTTGATCCGGATTTGTTAAGAAATTGTGAAGAATCCGAAAAGTGTGATCAGGGTAGTCAGACGGCTACGGAGAAAACGAAGGGCTTTTACCATCTGGCTCTCAACAGTGGCTCTGGAAATATTGAGCCGTTCGGCGATTTCGTCGTAGGACAGGTTTTCGAAACGGCTTAGTTCAAAAATTTCGCGCCGCCGCTCCGGAAGTTCATCTAACGCATATTTATACCGTACCTGTAGTTCGTTCAGGGAAAGTGTTTCATCCACTTCGTTTATTGACAGATGACCGGCCTGTTTAGTAGTCAGTTCGTCAAACGCTTCTTTCTGTACAAGCGACCGGCGATAGTTATTGATCACAAGCTGCCTGGTAATGTGCAGAAGCTGAGCATCGATGGGGATAGTAGACGACAGTGTCCGGCGATTATGCCAGATTTTCAGAAAAACATCCTGGGTGATATCTTTAGCCGTTTCATCGTCACGGCTATGTTTGTGGGCAAATGCATATACCTTCCGGTGAGACAACCGGTATAGCTCTTCAAATGCCGCTGGGTTTCCCTGTTTAATAGCCTCTATCAACGAATTACCCTTTCATTTTCAGTGCAAATTAGTAAAGTTCACCGCAACGCAAGTTTATGAATTTGTTAATCATGCTATAGTTCATTGGGTGGTTAGGACTGTACAGGCCGGGAGTTGACCTGATAAAGAAATCAATACGATTTTTTATATGCAGCAGGATTACTAACTTTAAGGTATAAAACAGTTGGTTTATGCAAATTATTAATGATGCTCTCAATGTGATTTTAGTCGTGGATGGCCCGTATGTTCATTATTCTTCGCGAACTAAATGGGTGTTTGTCATGCTTCTTTCCGCACTTGCCGGCATACCCTGCTACTACATTTTTTAAGCAATACCAGTAGTGCTAGTTGTAAAATAGACCCGAAAGGGGTATCTCATGGTCGCCAAACGCGATACCCTATGAACGAGTCACTCAAACTTACGCTGGAAGAAGCAATGAGCCACCCCCATCAGTGTTTACGCTGCTGCCGCTTACCAGAAAGAATATATAGTTATTGATGCTACACGCCTGCTTGAAATAATAGCCCAAGCCATGAAGAAGGGTTAACCTCTCTTCATGGCTTGGGCTTAATCATAAACCAGCTTGAAGGGCTGGTTTATGATTTGTATAATGTAAATATTGATCTTTATGTTACAATACTACAGATCAATATTTGTTTCTTCAAACATGCCACTACGAGTCATATCACTTTTTGCTTGTCTCCGTTTATTACTTTGGTTAACCGTATCTCTTTCATAAAATCCAGCCTGTATTTTAATATCAATCTGTCCTTTCTTGGCAGATTGAGGATGATAAATATACTTCTCGGTTGTACTGAAATCATGCATATCATATAAGGAAAACCTACCTTTAGGTAATCTTATATAATTTCTACGAATGACTTTGTGGCCTTCTTTTGAACTTTTAATGCCATGTACTAATTCTAATACTTCTAATCCGGCTTCTTCATCAAGCTCTCCATCAATCAAAACATAGCAACTTCTTTCACCAATTATAGGGTCAAATTGTCGGTACTTCCAAGAAGTATCTCTATGCACTTCTTTTAAGATGATATGTTGCTTTTCAAAGCCTTCGCAGGCACTAAAAGAGATGACAATTCCAATAAGGAGAACAGTATATTTCCGGAATTTTGCTTTTATTTTCATGGACATCCTGGCCAATTCATTAGTTGATTACTATTTGCCATTCCTTGGATAATTGCAGATAAATATCCTCCTTGCGTTAGCCACTGATTATATGCCTGATAACCTCTTTCATTATTCACTAAGTCCATATAAATTCGACCATTATTAGGAGTATCATTACAGCCAAAATCTATTGGTTGCATCGTGATTGGATCAATAGAAACGCCTTCATGGGCTCGCCCTAAACTTCTTGCTACGTCAATGCCATAGCTACTTGCATTTAAGGCGTTAAAGTAAGCGTGTTGATAAGCATTGCAAGGGTCATCATTGCAATTCCATTGCATGAACCTTGCTCTTGCTTCAAGAGCAGCCTCAATGGCATTAGCTCTATAAGTAACATGGGCAATAAACCCTAAGTTATCTAAAATGGCCCTTTCTGCTTGGTTAGTAATCCATTGGTAAGAGTTTGCCATTAATTCCATGTCATTTAGCAATGACTCAGGCGTATAAATCCAACCAGAGCTGTAACCACCAGCATCATATTGCCATGAAGATATAGAGCTTGATGTTCCATCAGGCCCCGCTTCCATAAGAATAGATTGCGCACGGACAGTGACTTCCGGTAAATTTATTATATATGCAATATGATTATCATCATCGTCATTCAATCCAGTGCGTCCAGAGCCAGTCTTTTCCCCATTTTTAAACTCAAAAGACTTAAAGTAGCTTTTATCAAAGGATTTAACAGTTATAATTCCAGAAAATCCATTTTCCTGAGAACCCTTAGGTTTAATATTAAGCCTAAATGCTTTTGTATTATCTCCTTCTTTGGCAAAAACTAATTGATCAAAATCAATCTGATTCAAGTTAGTCTGTAAGCATGGAACCGTGATTAAAGTTTTATTAGGGTCATCTTGAATTGTTAGTTTCGCCAAGCCCCAAATGGCGATCTCTTCGTTTTGAATAATAGGAGATACTTCATTTAAATTACCGAATGACTTAATTTTTTCTGGCTTTATCCTTTCATAAAGTCGCTTAAACTTGATTAGTTGAGAGATTTCTTCGTTAGAAAAGTTTTTCAATAATACTACTTGTTTCTTTGTTTTTGATTCTGGCTCGCTGTCAATAGAAGTTCTATTACAAGAAACAATAAAGAGTAAAAAAAGAATAAGTGTTGATTTTAGTAGTAAGTGAGGATGAAACATTGTTGTATGGATTTGGTACATCCAAAAGTAGAAAGGCATCAAAATATTCCATATAAATGAATATTATATTTATATGAAACTGCACTCTAAAATATGATTAATTCTTGATATTTTATTATTAGTTAGCCAGTATTTAATCATGAAAGGAACCAATAGTGCTAGTTGTAAAATAGACCCGAAAGGGGTATCTCTTGGCCACCAAACCAAAAACGAGAACCCTATGAACGACTCACTCACAATTATGCTGGAAGAAGCAAATCTAAGCGATATGCTGACGGGATTCTTTTACCATGTCGATGAATTCTACAACCAAGTGAGCCATATAGTGGATCGATGTAGCCCAAAACCTACTTTTTCCGACAGTGAAATAATTACCCTAACTTTAGTCAATCAAATGATAACCGATTCGGAAACAGCGTAGTATAAGTTCGTTAAACGAAACTACAAACCCCTTTTTCCCCATCTCATTGAACGCTCTCGCTATCATCGTCGCCGTAAAAGTCTCTTTAAAATGACAAACCTGATCCGGCAAATGCTGTTACTCCACCTGGATGTTCATCTGCAACAATGGCACATCATGGATAGTATGCCTGTGCCCAGCTGCGGTTATACGCGGGCTGGTCGTGCTCAGCACTTTGCGGCCCAGTTTGAGGTAGCTCATGATGCCTTGTAAGGGTATTGTGCGGCTAAAAAACAAGACTTTTATGGTTTTCGCCTGCACCTGATGGTCACCACTCAAGGCATTGTTACTCATTTAGTGTTAGCGCCAAGTAGTCATCACGATGTAACAATTGCTTCAGAATTATTGGAAATATATCGAGCCGATATTGGGATAGAGGCAGACGAGGGCTAAGTTGGTTTGGGTAAACTACTTACTCATCCTGCTGACTATCAGATAATTGTACAGAATCGAACTAATCAATCTCCCAATACTGCTTTTGAAACGGCGTTTTTGTGTCGCTTTCATAAATTGATTGAAACTACGAATGCCCAACTTAGTAAGCAATTCAATATGCAGTATAGCCGAACTAAATCGGCTTGGGGTTTGATGAGTCGAGTGGTCAGCAAGTTAACGGCTCATATCCTGGCGATATATCTCAATGCCTTGGCGAATCGACCCTTGTTGGATAGCAAACCCATCATTTTCTAACAAGCACTATTGGTAAGCAATACATTTCTGTAAGTCCTTGTTCTAGAGTGGATTTTAAGGCGGGTTTACCTTCATTGTGTTACCCGTATGTTATTATTTGTGTCCATACTGTAAATCCCGTGAAAATACGGTAGCCTGACGATCTGAGAATACTGAACTTGCCGCATCACCAACACGATTTGATGAAGATGGCAGCGT
>NZ_CAMFHL010000320.1 GCF_945952095.1 uncultured Arsenicibacter sp.
ACGAGATTGCCTCTTGTCTCGTGGGCTCGGAGATGTGTATAAGAGACAGACAGGGTACAATAAAACAAAGGCTGCCGAAGTACTGAATATTGACCGCAAAACCCTCTATAATAAGTTGAAGGCATACGATATACATCTTTAGAATGAATAATTGACAATGAATAATGTATAATGAGAGTTTGCAGTGAATAGACTGTCAAGCAGCATTATACATTATTCATTGACGCATTATCCGTTTTCTAATTCAGGCTTACCCCGAGAGAGATCATGCCGACGCCGTTCTTTGCGTTGCCCAGAATAGCGCGTGAGGCGTCTGAGTTAGCAATCCGCTGAAGACCCTGGCCGTAACGTACGCCCAGAAATGCTTTTCCGAAATAAATATTCAGGCCGCCCGCTACTCCATAATCGAATTTGTTGAAAGCATCGCGGTTCAGCGTAGCAGTTCCGCTTCCGAAATCGCCGTTAGTGCTGACGTCCGAGTTAACCAGATAAGACGCGTAAGGACCTGCCTGTAACTCTACCGTGTTGCCGAGTTTAAATGTTGCCAGTACCGGCAGCTCGGCATAATTCATCCGGAACGTGTTACGGCCTGTGAAGCCTAAAACATTATAATTGGCCGAAGCACCTTTTGTGGTATACAACAGTTCGGGTTGAATGGCAAAGAATTCGCCGGCCGGAATCTGCGCAAATACACCGGCATGGAAGCCATAGCGTTCTTTCCGGTCATTTGCATTTGCGTTATCGTAGTACAGCGTACTGGCGTTAAAACCGCCTTTAATACCCGCACGGACTTTAGTTGTTGATTGTGCCTGCGTTTCCTGCACGGCCTGTGTGCCGGCAAAAACAACGGCACTCATTAGTAAGGCTTTACTCCAGTTTGTAGCCATTTTGGTGAGAAGTTTTATAGTTTTGAACTAATTCGCTGTCAGCCTTCCCTGTTGCAAATTCGTGCCAGAAACACATGCAGATGCCGGGTAGTTTACCGGAAGGTTTGATAGTCAGGGTTTTACTGATTTTGAAGTACCACTGATCTTTAAACAGACCGGACTGGGGCGGAATCTTTGGCGAGGAGCAGGTTCTACAGTTTGGGGAAGAACACTATCATTAGTGAATGAGTACGATAATGGTTTCCGAACAACAGGGCCTGCCGCTGGCACAGATGTTAGATTTATTACCGGACAGTGTAGTATACTACCAGGCTATCCGTTCTTCTGATAAGGAGATTGTTGATTTTCAGCTGGTTTATTTTAATCAGCAACTGGCCGCTATGGCTGCAGGGCGCTACGAGGTATCCTTAGGCCTGCGGTTACTGGGCGACAATAAAATACATGAAGCGGAAATAAGGCCGCTTTTTGAACAATATAAAGACGTAATGGCCGGTGGTAAGCTTCTGGAGTACGACTATTTCGACCCTAACCTGCAGGGCTATTTTTCGCTGCGGATTAACAAGCTTAACGACGGCGTACTGGTAAGCAGCCGGTTGATCGACAAGACAGCCTCATTACAGATTGAGCAGCAGGCTACATTGCTCCGGAATGTACTGAACGGCTCAATTAACGGTATCATGGCCTACCGGAGTATCCGGAACGAAGCGGGTAAAATCGTTGATTTCGAATTACAGTCGGCTAACAAGGCCGCAGAAGAGATGCTTGGTCAGCAGGCGGGTGATATTGTCGGCAGAACGTTACGCGAACTCTACCCCGAAGAAATTGAGATGGGGCTGTTTGACTGGTATTGTCAGGTGGTAGAGAGCGGTGAGCTAAAACGTACGCAGGCCCGCTATCATGAACCATTCGGCGTCCGCTGGCTTGATTTGTCAGCCAATCCGCTAGACGACGGTGTTGTAGTAACTTTTCTTGACATAACCAGTAGCCGCGGGGCTCAGGAGCAGATTGATAACCAGGCGAATTTGTTCCGGACAATGTCGCAGAGTGTTCCTGATCTGGGGGTCCTGGTCTGTGACCGCGATTACCGTATTCTGTTTGCTAACGGAGATCTGCCGGACATCTTTCTGCCGGAAATCGGGCACTTGATCGGGCATACGCTGGAAGAAACGCTGCCGGCCGAAATGGCGGGTTATGTCCGGCAGAACTTTTCGGATGCCTTGGCTGGCCGCAGCCGTTACATGAACGAAGAAATCGCGGACCAGTATTATGAGGTATTTGTCGGGCCGGTCAACGATTCGGAAGACCGGACGGTAATGGCTGTTGCGACCCTGCGGAATATCACAGCCGTAAAGCGGGCTCATCAGCAGCTGGAAGCATCGGTAAATGAGCTGAAGCGATCAAACCAGAATCTGGAACAGTTTGCCTATGTGGCTTCGCATGATCTACAGGAGCCGCTGCGGAAAATCCAGTCATTCGGCGACGTATTGCGCGACCGGTACGAAGAAGCACTGGGTGATCAGGGAGCGGATCTGATCCGGCGGATGCAGAGTGCTGCCGGCCGGATGTCCGTGCTGATTCGTGACCTGCTGATGTATTCCCGGATTGCTTCGTATAAGGAAGCGTTCGGGCAAACTGATTTGAATCAGGTACTAACCGAAGTGACAGATGATCTCGAGGCAATAATTACTGACAAAAAAGCAGTTATAAAGGCTGATCCCTTGCCAATAATACAGGGTTCAGCCTTGCAGTTACGGCAATTGTTTCAGAACTTGCTGTCAAATTCCTTGAAATTCAATAGAGCTAATGTACCGCCGGTGATTGAGATCAGAACACAAATCCGGAGTGGTTCCGGGCTTGTTTCCCTACCCGATTCTGATAAGAAAGCAAATGCATATGCCGCGATAACGGTCTCAGACAACGGCATTGGCTTTGATCCGGCTCAGGCAGAACGAATCTTTCATGTTTTTCAACGATTACATGGTCGCAGTGAGTACAATGGAACAGGTATCGGCCTGGCGATTGTTCAGAAAGTAATCGAAAACCACCATGGTAGTATACAGGCTACGGCGGTGCCGGGCGAAGGCGCTACGTTTACTGTTGTCTTACCATGCCGATAGCAGAGAATAGGGAGTACTAACGGATTAACTTGCTTTATAACAGTTATTTAAAGAAAACGCCATCACAATATGTTAATATTAATTGCTGACGACGATGCGGATGATCGTATGTTCCTGGAGCAGGCACTCCGACAGAGTGGCTATACGCACGACATTCGCACAGTCGAAGATGGCGAAGATTTGCTGGAGTATCTCCGGCAGCACGGAAAATACCAGGGGCAGGAAACGCCCTGGCCAACCCTGCTGATTCTGGATCTGAATATGCCCCGGAAAAACGGTTTTCAGGCCCTCTCCGAAATTAAGGATGATCAGCGGCTGCGTCGTTTACCGGTGGTCGTCATGACAACATCGGCCGCCGATGAGGATGTGATTAAAACCTATAACCTCGGCGTTAATTCATTTATCACCAAACCGTTTAATTTTAACAGACTCGTCGAAATTATCAGCGCACTGAAAGTTTACTGGCTCGAAACCGTAAAGCTGCCGAAATAGACGCGCACAATCTGAAGAACTCAACGTTACTGTATCGCCGCCACCGGGCTGCCGGACCATAAGTGATATGGTACATAGCTTACATACTATGAATCAACTGGAGTTAACACTGGACATGGCGACCAAAAAAGACAAAATTAATGTCTTACTGGTCGAAGATGATGAGGATGATTATGTCTTGACCCGTACACTGGTGTCGTCGCGGGAAAATGCCAATATCCGCCTTGACTGGGTGGATAGCTATGCGGATGCACTGAAAGCTGTTTGTAACAACAAATACGACGTTTACCTTGTCGATTACCGGCTGGGTGAGTATACCGGTATTGACCTGATTCAGGAAGCGTTCCGCCACGGTTGCCATGCGCCGATGATTCTGCTGACAGGGCAGGATGATTTCAGCGTCGATCAGTCGGCCCTGGAGCTCGGGGCTGCCGATTATCTGGTAAAAGGCCGGATTGATGCGCAGGTACTTGGCCGCAGCATTCGTTATGCACTTAAGCAGGCGGAAACGCTGGCAGAGCTGTCGAAAAATGAGAATAAATACCGGACACTGTTCGAGCGGTCGATGGATGCCATCTTTGTGATGGATAATAAAATGCAGTTCCGTGATGCGAACCCATCGGTGGAGCAGTTACTGGGCTATTCCCGGGAAGAGTTACAGCAGCTGAACCCGGCGCGGTTGTTTGTCGGTCTTGATTTTCTGCGGCAGTTACGCGTAACGGTCCGGGAATTCGGACAGATCAAGGATTTTGAAACCACGCTGATCAGTAAAAACGGGCGTCGGCGCGTCTGTCTGATTTCGGTATGGTCGGTTGAGGATGTATTGGGGCAAACGGACTGGTACCAGGGCATCGTCCGCGATATTACGGAGCAGAAACGGGCGCAACAGGAACTGATTATTGCCGAAAAGCTGAGTATGACGGGTAAAATTGCCCGCAGTATTGCCCACGAAGTACGCAATCCGCTGACCAACCTCAGTCTGGCGCTGGAGCAACTGAAAGAAGAACTGCCGTCGGACGATGAGTACCTGACGATGTATACCGACATCATCAACCGGAACGTTAACCGGATCGGTCAGCTCATTACGGAAATGCTCAATTCATCGAAACCGCGCGAACTCGACCGTAAAGCTCAAAGCCTGAACGATGTCGTACGGGATACAATTGAGCTCGTAGCCGACCGGCTTAAACTGAAGTCGATGCAGTTAATTACGGACTTTACCGAAGAAAACTGTACCGTAATGATTGACCGCGAACAGGTGAAAGTTGCGTTACTGAACGTATTTATCAACGCTGTGGAGGCCATGGAGCAGAACAAAGGTGTTCTGACCATCCGGACGCGTTGCAGCGACGATGATGAGCTGGTTTGTGTTATGGTATCAGACAACGGAAGCGGCATTACTGAAGAAAACCGTAAGCGTCTGTTTGATCCGTTCTTCACCGGTAAATCGAGTGGTATGGGCCTCGGCCTGACCACTACCCAGAACATCGTAAACAGCCACCGCGGTACTATTGACGTTGAAAGTCAGCTTGGCGAAGGCACGACGTTTAAACTGTGTTTCCCGAAATAAACAATCCCAGACAGGATTGATAATGGTCCGGTTTGTCTGAAAGCAGACAGCCGGACCATTATTTTTTATATCCGGATTTATTGTGTCCGTTAATAATATATAGTGACACTATAGGTTTTATTTACTGAACGTAGAAAGAGTGTGTAATTATCTCCCCAACGCTCCCCGTGAATTCCACAGCCAGAATAAATAATTAAAACAATTCTACAGTGTCTGGCACGGATAAAATAAATAATAAATGCCTTTTAGTCAGGAGATTATTTCTTTTTTGTTACTTCCTGAGGTTATCTCCGTCTACAATGGCACTAAATAAGCTATAGAGTTAATCAAAGAACAATACAGAGAAAGCTATGTGGAGCAATACTCATTTTCCGGCAGCCATGCGATCGCTAAATCCAAGCACACGTGAGAAAGCGATTGAGATAGCAAACTTCCTGATCACAAACGGAGAAGTTGATAAAGCGCAGGCCGTTGTCATCAGCATTGCTGAGGCACGCCGGCTTGCCCGTCAGGCACGGGTGGTTAATGAGCCCGCACCTGCTTACTCCTACACACGCCGGCTGTAACAGCCAGTCAACAGCATTATCGTTCACCCGTTACCAACATCGAAAAATAACTTAACTTATGAACTGGAAGAAAAGTATCTACGACACCTTGACAAGCTGTGCCACATTATGTGATGAATCAGCCACGGCCTGTTCAAGAAAAACCGATATCGAAAACTGGTACCGCTATATCTTCCTTAACCTTGACTGTGCAGACGTTTGCCGTCAGGTAGCCATGTTATACGTACGGGGATCAGAAAATACCCGGTTACTGGCAAAAACCTGCATCGAAATCTGTGAAAAGTGTGCAGACGAGGCCGCTAAGTTCTCTACTGAAGAAAGTGCACAGGTGTTTGCCATGTGTCATCAAACTATCCGGAGCTGTGTTTCTATTCTTGAAATGGCTCATCAGGAAAGCATTGAAACCACTAACCCGGCAACAACACCTTCATCTTTGTTTTACGGAATTGACCTCCGCGAAACATTATATAACTAATCGACTGTAAACAGATCGGGCCGGTTGAGCCGGTTAGGTCTGACATCGATAAAAATATCCGGAAGCAAGGGGTCATGGCAGGTAAGCAGATGTGGAGTGAGATCGTAGTTGCTGCCTGAATGCTGAAGCTGTAGAGGTAAGAATCAATAGCGGACAAAATCCTGCTATGATCCAACCCTTCCGGGTTTTATTACTCAACAGTAAATTACCGGCCTGACGGTCCGTGATTTACGTCTCTCAACGTTATGAATACGCAACAACAAAACAGTGAACACCTTAAAAAAGTCCGTGAACTGATCGACGATATCAAAATCGGTATGATGACGACAGTCGGCAGTGACGGCAAACTACTGAGCCGCCCAATGGCTACCATGCAAGTGGATCAGGATGGGTATCTGTGGTTCTTTACGAAGAAAAACTCTCCGAAAACAGAACAGATCGACAATCATCAACAACTGGTAAACGTCAGCTATGCTGATGTCAGCGATGCGTCGTATGTCTCGGTTTCCGGCCATGCCGAAGAGACAGATGATCGGGCGAAAATTGACGAGCTCTGGTCACCTGTTGCCAAGCCATGGTTCCCGGAGGGAAAAGAAGATCCGGAGCTTACCTTGTTGAAAGTAGAAATGGACACAGTAGAGTACTGGGACTCTACTTCCAGCCGGATGGTTCGTTTGTTTGAAATGGCCCGCGCCATTCTGACCGGCGACACCTACAAGGAGGGAGAAAACGAAAAAGTAGTATTACATTAATTATGGTTCCGAAGGTGAATGTTTACCAGAGCGTTTCACCACATAGCTTCCTCTTTTTAACGAAGCCACTCTGTAAAGGGTGGCTTTTTTTACGGAGCAGCAATTACTGACATGATTGTTAAACAGATTGATATAGGCTGGCAGATCATTCATCAGCAGGCACACGGGCTGCTGGCCTTTCAGCTTGCGCTGTGCTGGAAAAAGCGGCTCAGACCATCGCATTGGGTGGAAACGCTGATTGCCCTGACCGAGC
>NZ_CAMFHL010000321.1 GCF_945952095.1 uncultured Arsenicibacter sp.
ATCCGGCATATTGCGGAAGTCGCTGATGTTAACATTGCCCTGGTTAATTATTATTTCCAGAGTAAGGAGCAGCTTGTCAACAGCATTTACCGCGAAACGTTTGCTGAGTTTGTGGCGAAGATGATGGGATTGCTGAACGAGAAGACACCACTGGAAGTGAAAATATGGAAAATTGTTGACCGATATACTGATTTTATCCTTGAGAATCAGATGATGCCGGCGTTTATCCTGACGCAGCAACGGAAAGAAGGAGCCGCGTTTTTCAAGGATCTGGATGTCCGGAGCGTTATTCAGGGATCGTATTTCTGGAAGCAATTGCAGGAGGCATCGGCCAAAGGCGAGATCCGGGCTATTGACCCGCTGCAGGTTGTCATTTCGGTGATGGGCAGCATCATTTTCCCGATTATGGCGGGCGGTGTTTTATCGTATGTGGGAACGTTCGACGAGAAGGCATTCCGTGAGTTTATTGAGGCACGGAAAAAGATCATTCCGGAAATGATCATGACCTATTTACGGGCTGGGTGATTTTTTTTGCCCGTCAATTAAACAAGTGTTTAAAACAACTTTTTATGTTATCATGAAAGCGCTTTTTACCGGACTTGGGTTACTCTTATGGGGGCAGCTACAGGCCCAGCCCGTCACGTTGGCTATGTGTTACGAAGCCGCCCGCACGAATTACCCGCTGCTGAAACAGAAGGGGATTATTCAACAGACCGCCGATCTGGCCGTTGCCGGTTTGCAGACAAACCGGCAGCTTCCGCAACTGGCGGTTAATGGTCAGGCAACCTGGCAGTCGGAGGTAACGAAACTACCGATAGAGCTTCCCAATTTTCAGGTGCCCGGCATCAGCAAGGACCAGTATAAACTGACGCTGGATGCCAGTTATACGCTGTACGACGGGAATCTGACCCAACGGCAGGTGGCGGTGCAGCAGGCTGCCTCGGCCTCGGCGCAGCAACAGGTTGAGGTTGAGCTGAATCGCCTCAAAGATCAGGTCAACGGGTTGTTTATGAATGCGTTGCTGACAGAAGAGAACATCCGGATCAATCAGGCAGCGATGACCGACCTCCGGAACCGGATCGGGAAACTGACGGCAAATGTGACTTTCGGGACGGCGGCACAAATGAACGTTGATGCGCTACAGGCGGAGTACCTGCGTGCTGATCAGCGGATGGCCGACCTGACAGTCTCACGACGTGGTATCCGGGAGACCCTGGGCCTGCTGACGAGTCTGGCGATTACTGACAGCACACGGCTGACCGTCAGCCCGGTACCGCAGGCCGGAGCCTTACCCGTTGCCCGTCCGGAATTACAACTCTTTAAAAACCAGCGGCTGGTATACGATGCGCAGGAGAGTCTGCTGGAGAACCGGCTGAAGCCACGACTGAGTCTGTTTGCCCAGGGTGGTGCCGGCCGGCCCGCGCTGAATTTCCTGAACAACGACTTCCGCGGCTTTTTCATCGGCGGGCTGCGGCTGAACTGGACCATCTCACAAGCGTATACCTTGCGCAATGACCGGCAGACGCTGGCCCTGAACCGGCAGGCAGTTGATGTTCAGCAGGCAGTGTTTGAAAAAAATCTGTCGGTACAATTACGACAGCAACAAACCGAAATTGACCGGCTGGAAGCGCAGATCGCTAAAGATGCCGAACTGGTGGCCTTGCGGGCAAAGGTCCGGCAGGCCGCATCCGTGCAGCTGGACAACGGGGTGATTGCGGCCCGCGACTACACTACCGAACTGAATAACGAACTACAGGCGCAGCTGAACCAGAAACTTCATGAGATTCAGTTGCTGATGGCACGGATCACATACCGAACGCTGACCGGAAATTAAGGGAATCGAGTTGACAGATATTCAAACGTAACGATAGTCATGAAATTATGCTATAACCTATTGATTTGTAGTGTTCTGATAGTGCCGGTGGCCTGTCAGCAAACGGAAGAAAAGGCGGACGCCTACGGAAATTTTGAGGCGGTCGAAACCATTGTATCGGCCGAGGCAACGGGTGCGTTGCAGCAGTTTACGGTGGAAGAAGGGCAGAGCCTGACCGCCGGACAAGGGGTGGGGCGCATCGACACCGAGCAGCTGATGTTGCGTAAGGCCCAGCTACTGGCCTCGGAGCAGGCCGTTCGCAGTCGTACACCGGACGTTGCCGCGCAGTTATCAGCCTATGATCAGCAGATTGCCGTGCAGCAGCAACAGTTGAAAACCCTGCAACGGGAAAAGGAACGTGCACAGAATCTGCTGGATGCGGGTGCTGCACCGGCCAAACAACTGGACGATATTGTGGCGCAGATGGATTTGGTTCAGCGGCAGATTGCCCTGATCAGACAGCAGCGCGTGGCCCAGGCGTCGGCTCTCGGTACGCAGCGCAGCGGTACGTCGGCGGAACAGGCTCCATTAGCGGAACAGGTCAAACAAATCGACGATCAGATCAGCAAGGCAGCGGTCATCAATCCGGCGGCCGGTGTGGTGACGGTCAAATACGTTGAACCGGGCGAAGTCGTTGCGTTTGGCAAGGCGCTGTATAAAATTGCTGCCCTGGATAACATTACGCTGCGGGCATACGTGAGCGGCGACCAGCTGGTTAATGTCAAAACCGGTCAGCAGGTGAAGGTCTTCGTCGATGCGCCTGATGATCAGCTGAAACCATACGACGGTACCGTGACCTGGATCTCTGCCAAAGCCGAGTTTACACCCAAGATTATTCAGACAAAAGACGAACGGGTGAACTTGGTGTATGCCCTGAAAATCCGGGTGAAAAACGACGGCAGTCTGAAAATCGGAATGCCGGGTGAAGTGAAATTCCGGTAAACGAACGCACCTATGGACGCCATACAGATTGACCGGGTGTCGAAAGCGTTTGCCGGTACGCAGGCCGTTAATGACGTGTCGCTGACGGTAAAAAAAGGAGAGCTCTTCGGACTGATCGGGCCGGACGGAGCCGGTAAAACAACCTTGTTTAAAATACTGGTTACACTCCTGCGGCCCGATCAGGGAAAGGCGCAGGTTAACGGCATGGATGTCGTGGGCGACTTCCGGAAACTGCGGCCGCTGATCGGCTATATGCCCGGCCGGTTTTCGCTCTATCCCGACCTGAGTGTTGAAGAAAACCTGTCGTTTTTTGCCACCGTTTTCGGAACAACAATTGCCGCCAACTATGAACTGATCCGTGACATTTATGTGCAGCTGGAACCGTTTAAAAACCGGCGGGCGGGGGCTTTATCGGGCGGTATGAAGCAAAAGCTGGCCCTGTGCTGTGCGCTGATTCACAAACCGGATGTGCTTTTTCTGGATGAACCGACAACGGGCGTAGATGCGGTGTCGCGCAAGGAATTCTGGGACATGCTGCACCGGCTCAACGAACGTGGTCTGACGATTCTGGTATCGACGCCGTATATGGACGAAGCCGGTCAGTGCGACCGGATTGCGCTCATGCAGACCGGACAGATTCTGGCGGTGGATACACCTGCCGGTGTGGAGAACCTGTTTCAGAAACCGCTGTTTGCCGTTAAGGCGCGGGAGACTTACCGGCTTATTCAGGATTTGCGGGCGGCACCGTTTACCGAAACCTGCTATGCATTCGGGGAGTACCTGCACCTGACCTCCCTGCCATCAGTCACAGCAGAAATAATCCGTGACTATCTGATTCAAAAATATCACGAAGCTGTTGAGATCAAGCCCATCAAGGCCGGTATTGAAGATAGTTTCATGGCCCTTATGCAACATCATGGAGAAGGCAGTCAGCACGGATAAACTCACCAAACGCTTCGGCGATTTTGTGGCGACCAACGAAATTACGTTCGACGTTGCGCAGGGCGAAATCTTTGGTTTCCTGGGCGCTAACGGAGCCGGTAAGACAACCGCCATCCGGATGCTGTGCGGGCTGCTGAGGCCCTCGTCGGGTTCGGCAACCATTGCCGGTTTTGATGTCTACCGGCAGACCGAGCAAATCAAACAGGTGATTGGCTACATGAGCCAGCGGTTTTCGCTCTACGAAGACCTGACGGTGCGGGAGAACATCCGGTTTTACGGTGGTATTTACGGCCTGCCCAAGGCTGAGCTGCGCCGGAAATCCGACGAAATTATTCAGCAGCTCGATCTGGGCGGGGTGGCCGATAAACTGGTGGCTTCGTTGCCGCTGGGCTGGAAACAACGGCTGGCCTTTTCGGTCGCGCTGGTGCATGACCCGCGGATTGTTTTTCTCGACGAGCCCACCGGCGGGGTTGATCCGATCACGCGGCGGCAGTTCTGGGACATGATTTATGAAGCCGCCAGCCGGGGAACGACCATTTTCGTGACGACCCACTACATGGACGAAGCCGAATACTGTAACCGTGTGTCAATCATGGTCGACGGGCGGATTAAGGCACTGGATACACCGGCGGCCATGAAACAGTCGTTCGGGGTCGATTCGATGGACGGCGTATTTCAGATTCTGGCGCGGGGCACCTCAACGAAGTAGGTACATTGACCATCAGCGAACATGAAACGTTTTTTCGCATTTGTTAAAAAGGAGTTCTTCCATATTCTGCGCGACCGGCGAACCCTGCTGATCCTGTTCGGCCTGCCGTTTGTACAAGTACTGCTGTTCGGCTTTGCCCTCACGAACGAGATTAAAAACGCGCGGATTGCGATCCTGGACCTCGACCACAGCCAGCACAGCCGCCAGATAACCAGCCGGTTATTGTCTTCGGGTTACTTTAAACTGGAACAGCAACTGGATAGCTACAAAGGAATCGAACCGGCGTTCCGGAAGGGTAAGGTAAAAATGGTCATCGTGTTTCCGGCGCGGTTTACGGCTGAACTGGCGCATGATCAGGCAGCGCAGATTCAGGTTCTGGCCGATGCTTCGGAGCAGAATACGGCCATCAGCCTGACCAACTATGCAACCAACATAATCCAGAGCTATAGTGCCGAACTGAATCCGGTCGGTATGAATCCGCCGATGCAGCTGGATGTGCAGTCGCGGATGGTCTTCAATCCGGAGCTGAAAGGCGCCTTTGTCTTTGTGCCCGGGGTAATGGCCATGGTATTGCTGCTCGTGTCGGCGCTGATGACGTCCGTGACGATTGCCCGCGAAAAGGAAACCGGTACGATGGAGGTACTGATGGTGTCGCCGCTGACCCAGATGCAGATTCTGTTCGGTAAGGTGCTGCCGTACCTCTTGTTATCGTTTCTTAACGGCTGCATGATCATTGTGCTGGGCATTAATCTGCTGGGCATTCCGCTGAACGGCAGTCTGGGCTTGTTGCTGGCCGAAACCCTGCTGTTTATCTTTCTGGCGCTGTCGATCGGCATTCTGATTTCGACTATTGCCGAAACGCAGCTGGTCGCCATGTTTGCGTCGCTGCTCATTATGCTGATGCCGACGATTTTCCTGTCGGGGTTCATTTTTCCAATCGAAAGCATGCCGAAGCCCCTGCAAATCCTGTCGAACATTATACCGGCCAAATACTTTATCAGCATCGTTAAAGGCATCATGATCAAGGGAGTAGGACTGCAATACCTGTGGAAGGAGACGCTGGTGCTTTTCGGGATGGCAACCGTTATTAATGCCGTTAGTCTGCGGAATCTGAAGACGCGATTGGGGTAATCTGAGTATCCGGAAATGAGTTAGACATACAAGCCATGTATCGCATACGGTTTATTATAGAAAAAGAATTTAAGCAGATTTTCCGGAACAAGGTATTGTTACGGATGATGCTGGCGGCGCCGATGATGCAGCTGATTCTGTTATCACTGGCCGCTAATTTTGAGGTAAAAAACCTGAACATTGCCGTGGTCGATCAGGACCATACGACCTATGCTCAGCGCATGACCGGTAAGTTCCGGTTTATCGACAACTTCCGGTTTGTCGGGTACCTGCCCGCCTATAAGGAAGCGTATCGCGAACTACAGGCCGGAACAGTTGACCTGGTCATGGTGGTGCCGGCGCATGTTGAACGGGACCTGACCCGCGACAACAAAGCGCAGGTGCAGCTGATGGTCAACGCTATCGACGGGTCGAAGGCCGGCATTGCGCTGGGATATGCCCATACCATTCTGCGGGATTTCAACGAGGCGATCCGTTCCGAAACCATGGGCATCACCCCGGCCGGCCGTGTGCAGATCGACGTGGAGAATCAGTATTGGTACAACCCGCAGCTTGACTATAAGACTTTTATGGTGCCGGGCATTCTGTTTGAGTTGCTGCTGATTGTCGGAGGCATGATTTCGGCCCTCAACATTGTCCGGGAAAAAGAAATCGGTACGCAGGAGCAGCTGAACGTGACCCCTATCCGCAAGCATGAGTTCATTTTGGGAAAACTAACCCCGTTTGTGGTAATCGGGCTGGTGCAGTTTACGATGGGCCTGATCCTGGGCAAGCTCGCCTTTAACATACCGGTAGTGGGCAGTCCGCTGCTGATTTACGGCTTTGCCTTGCTGTTTCTGATTCTGTGTGTCGGCATCGGCCTGCTGATTTCGACTATATCCGAAACGCAGCAACAGGCCATGTTTGCCGTTTTTTTCATGATGGTCCTGTTCATCCTGCTGAGCGGCCTTTTTTCATCGACCGAAAATATGCCGCAGTGGGCGCAGTACCTCAACATCATAAACCCGCTCCGGTATATCATTGAAGCGGGCCGGAATGTGATGCTGAAAGGCAGTACGCTGCAAGACATGCAGACTCAGTTTCTGACCTTATCAGGAATGGTTATCGGCGTACTGGCACTGGCCTCCTTCCGGTACCGGAAAACGGTGTAGCGGACTTCGGGTCTATTTCCAGAAGATCGAAACGGCAATGATTGCCAGGGCCAGCAGCAATTGCACCATTACTTTAAGCGTAAATGGCTGGCCATAGTGGATGGGGTAGAGGATACTGCCCGCAATCACTCCCGTGACAAAAAACAGAAAGCGGTTCGACCACATGGACCCGTTGAAACCCGCTACGCCATAGTCAGAGGCCTTGATCCAAAGCCAGGTGCAGCCCAGTGCCAGCAGGTAGGGTATCGGTGATTTTATCCAGTTCGGAGCCTTAAACTGCCAGTACATGATGTACCAGTGACCGAAGGAGCCCAGCAGAAACAAGAGCGTCGATGTG
>NZ_CAMFHL010000322.1 GCF_945952095.1 uncultured Arsenicibacter sp.
GATCTTTATCAGCCTGGCAGGGAGTAAAAAATATCTTCTTCAGAAAACTACAAAATAAACTGGCTCAGGTCGCGGTTCTGGACGAGGCCGCTCAGCTTTTCCTGCACCATCTCTTTTGTCACCACCAGATGGGCGTTGGCCCCGATAACGTCCGGAATGTCGAACATAAAGTCGTTGAGCAGGTGGCTCATCACCGTCTGTAACCGGCGGGCTCCGATGTTCTCAACCTCTGAGTTCACTTCATAGGCAATGCGGGCCATTTCGCGCAGCGCCTCGTCCTGAAACGTCAGGTCAACGCTCTCGGCAGCCATCATCGCTTCATATTGCTTCGTCAGCGCGTTTTTCGGTGCTTTCAGAATCTGGTAAAAATCATCTTCCGACAGGCTCTGCAACTCGACCCGGATCGGGAAACGGCCCTGCAACTCGGGAATCAAGTCGCTGGGCTTCGAAACGTGGAAGGCACCCGCCGCCACAAACAGAATGTGGTCGGTATTTATCGTTCCGTATTTGGTATTAACGGTGCTGCCCTCCACAATCGGCAGCAGGTCGCGCTGCACGCCCTCACGGCTCACGTCGGGGCCGCCACCACCCGAACGGTTGGTGGCAATCTTGTCAATTTCGTCGATGAAGATGATGCCGGTGTTTTCGGCCTTAAAAATGGCTTCTTCCTTCACCTCGTCCATGTCGATCAGTTTCGCAGCTTCTTCTTCGAACAGGAGTTTCCTGGCTTCTGCGATGGTCACCTTGCGTTTGCGGTTCCGCTTCGGCATCATCCCACCGATCATGTCCTGCAGGTTCATCATCGACAACTCGTCCATGCCGCCGCCCATCACCCCGATGTTCGGCGCCTGACTTTGCTGCACGTCGATTTCGATTTTGCGCTCGTCCATTTCGCCGGAGCGGATTTTATCGCGGAACCGTTCACGGGTCTTCTCGTTCAGTTCCGCATCGCTGTCGGGCACGCGGTTGCTGTCGTTGGGCATAAAACCGGTAGTCACCGGCTGCTTGACGGGCGGGATCAGAATGTCGAGGATGATGTCTTCCACGATCTGCTGCGCCCGTGCCTTCACGGTTTCCTTTTTAGCAGCTTTGACCATGTTAACGGCCTGCTCCACCAGATCGCGGACCATGCTTTCCACGTCGCGGCCCACATACCCCACTTCCGTAAACTTCGAGGCTTCGACTTTGGTAAACGGCGCATCGGCCAGTTTGGCGAGGCGGCGGGCAATTTCGGTTTTACCGACCCCCGTGGCGCCGATCATCAGAATGTTGTTCGGCACAATGTCACGGCGGATATCGGCGGGGGCATTCATGCGGCGCCAGCGGTTACGCAGGGCAATGGCCACGTTGCGTTTGGCGTTATGCTGGCCAATAATGTATTGGTCTAACTCGGCAACAATCTGCCGGGGCGTAAGGTCTTTCAGGAATTCATTCATGTTGTTTTACAAATACAACCGGCCCGGCAAGCGTCAGGTCTGGTTGAGTAGTGTCGTAGCGTTAACAGTTTTTCGGGCGAAAGGGGTTCGTGCCGGTCAGTTTTTTGTCAATATCCGGTCCATACTGATGCGCAGGCTGAGCTGGCTGCTGCCACCGGCCGCCGGTGTGTACATGAAACGGGCATAGGTCAGCTGGAACCCTCTGGCCTGGGCCGACAGCCCGAACGACAGGCCGGAAAGCCCGCCAAAGTCCTGCAAACGGCCTTCCTGCCGCCGCTGGTGGTTATACCCGACCAGGATGTTGAGGTTCCGGCTGATGAGCAGTTCGGCCCCGACAATCAGGTGCCGGGCCAGTTTATCGGCAACCCCCACCTTTCTGACAACCGGATTGCCATTCAGGTCGTACGTCAAGTTCAGCTTCGGATCGTTGTAGGCGATATCAAACTGATGCAGGTGATGAGCCGTAACCGTGATCCGTACGGGCGCGTGGGCAGGCTTGAACGTCACCCCGGCCTGGAGATCAAACGGGAGCTGAGCGTCGGTCGGACTGTAGTTACGCAGCACGCGGCCGATGTTTTTAGCAGTCAGCCCGAACGTAAGCTGCTTTTTAGGGTGACGCCAGACGCCGCCGAGGTCGGCCATGACGGCAAAGGCGCTGTAAAGTTCGATTGACGAGCCGACAGCCTTGATTGTAGCCCCGAGGGAGTAATTCCCTTCTGTGCGGGCGTGGGACAGGCTCAGCGCATAGTCATTGGCCGTAAAGGTGCCCAGGTTATTGCCCGATGGGTCGGTCAGGTCAAACTGCCCGTAGGAGAGGTACTGGAGCCCGGCAGCCCAGCGGCCTGGCTGACCGGTCTTGTGGCCGAAGGGGAGGCCATATTGCAGGGTATAGTATTTAGCCGCGGCAAGATAGGGCATAAACGACAGACCGAGCTGATGAGCGCCCACGGAGTCGGCCAGGGCGGGGTTGTTCTGGAAATACATCCCGTCGGGTTGGGTTGCCGACGCGACCTGTCCGCCCAGGGCTGCCACACGGGCATGCGTGGGCAGGTTCAGGAACGGGAACAGTTGCTGCCCTGCAATGGGTTGGGCCTGACAAAGGGTCGACAGCCCGATCCAGATGACGATGAAGTTGAGTAAAGGCCGCAAGCGATTCGCGATTAACAGTCAGAAATAACCTTGTCTACCGGCCGCTAGTCGTTGGAATACTCAAACGGAATAGGGCGCAGGATCCGTTCTTCTAACGAAATAAACGTCTCGGTTCGCTGAATGCCGCCTACTTTCTGAATTTTGTCGTGTAAAACCTCGCGCAGGTGCTGCGTGTCGCGGCACACAATTTTGGCGAAGATGCTGTAAATGCCGGTGGTGTAATGGATATTGACCACTTCAGGGATTTTTTCCAGCTCAACGGCCACTTCTTCGTAGAGTGAACTTTTGTCGAGGTAGATGCCCAGAAACGCGCTGATGTCCCAGCCCAGCCGTGTATGATCAATCACCAGCTGCGACCCGCGGACAATGCCCATTTGCTCTAATTTCTTCATGCGGACGTGTACTGTACCGCCTGATACGTAGATCCGTTTACCGATCTCAGTATACGCCATATTGGCATCCTGCATCAATAAATCGAGTATTTTGAGGTCTGTGTTGTCAATTTCTAAATTTTTCTCCATTTTTCAAACCTTGTATTTGATGGATGCCAACAAAAATAAGTTTTTTTTGAATGAAATATAAATTTTCAGATTTTTTTATAAAAAATTTGCAAAAAAGGGCGGAAGCGTTTTAACTTTGTATCGTCAAGTTAATCAAACAGACACGCTGAAGCGCTTGACAACGTTCTCTTCATATACTGTAGGATGTCGAAATTGGCAGACGTGCCCTCCTGTCTCGGGGGTGGTGATAAGGGATAAACACAGCATAATGCCGCTCGCAAGAGCGACTGGGGTTGACCACCAGATGTTGTACTGTGGCTAACTGCACCGTGGGCGGTTCGAATCCCCCTCCTACAGCCAGCTTTTTTTAGCTACCTAATTTGGTTTTTAGTTTGTTGATGAAGTGTAATTCGACACGCCGACCCAAAATTGAGGTCGGTGTTGTTTTTTGCACGAAACTTATCCAACGAACGTAAATCCTGTCTATTCTTCATGGGTACATATTATTTTTCTCAGTAGGGGACCTTATCTTTGCCCCAAATTACTGTACCCACTGCATGAAAGGTTTCTATACAATTCTGTTTGCGTTTCTCCCGTTTCTGTCATTCAGTCAGTCGCAGTTTACCAACCGTATCAGCAAAGGTATGGATGTGGGGCTGGCGTTTAAAAATGACCATACTGCGCCGTCACTTACCTACTATGAATTACTGCATCTTGGCCGGCAGCAGGTGTTCAGCCTCGGCTGGACCTTCCGCGCCGGTGGTGTTTACGGCAAAGATGTTGATTATATAACCGCTCCGGCGAGACTTACCCGCGGTGAAACCGGTCTGGCTGCATTAACGGCCGATGTAAGACCAACGAATATTGATACGCTTCGTTTCGACCGTACGTCGCAATCAATGGTTAATTTCGGGTTAGTGGCGCAGGTAAAGCTTGGTCCTGTTGAACTAGGAGCAAGTGCCGATCTGCTGGGTTTTGCACTGGGTCGACTGCGTAGCGCAAAGATCTTATCATCAAAAGGAGGCTATTATGTTGATACTGCCTCCGAAGAAGATTCCCTGATTTATTTTTCGCCGAAACATACCACGCAGAGCGCACATCCGCGTTCTATCAACGTCCGGTTGCTGGGTGATAATGACCGCGGGTCACTGGCTACGGAAGTATATGCCCGTTTTCTGATTACCAAGCGGATCGGCGTCAAGATCGCGTATCAGTGGCTGACAACCGAAATGAAATTAAATCAGGACCGGACCCTGGATGGTAATCTGCGTTACCGCAACCGGGTTGCCATGCCATATGTGGCAGTGGCGTTCCCGTTTTTCTGATTTTTAAAATGAGAAGGGCGGCCACGTGTTTAAAGGGAAAGGGCGACCACATGGGGTCGCCCCTACAACCCGTACGGGCGGCCCCACGTGGCCGCCCTTTTTTTATACGCCTGAAATCAGCTTTCCACCGGCTTCAGGTCAAAATAGGTTTCAAAAATTGCGGCACCGACGGCGTTGGCGCGGATCTGGAACCGGTCGAGGTACTGGTGCAGGCCATCCTTGAAGATGTCGGCTACTTCGGTAAACTCCAGTTCGGCGCGCAGTTTGCTCATCGCTTTTTCGGCCTGGTTAGTATAGCCGTTGCCCGGATTCTGTCCGCCGATTTCGTACAGCGATAACTCCGCCTGACGGATGCTGTGGGCCACGGCGCGCGGGAAGAGTTTGTCCAGCAGCAGGAACTCCACAATGCCCTGAGGCGTCAGCGTGCGGTATTGCTGCCGGTGCATGTTGTAGGCACTCACTGATTTCAGTACTGCCGACCAGATCATCAGGTCAAGCGTTGAGCCTTCGTCTTCTTCCGGAAACAGGGTAAAATACTTTACATCCAGAAACCGTGACGTTTTGTCGGCACGTTCCAGAAAACGGCCCAGACGGCCGAAATGCCACGCTTCGTTGCGCGTAATGGTTGAGTCAATAATTCCATAGAACAACTGCGTTCCGTCGCGGATTTCGGTCAGGAAGTCCTGCATCCGGGTCTGCGACCACTCAGCATGATTCGGAGCCGAATCCCGCACCATAAGGTAGAGTTGGTTGATACGCTCCCACATTTCCTTCGAGATGGTTTCGCGGATGGTCCGGGCATTTTCGCGGGCGTAATTCAGACACGATACAATTGAATTCGGATTACGCTTGTCGAACGTCATGAACTCAATGACATTTTCACGCGTCGGCTCACTGTAATGCTGATAGAAAAGGAAATTATCGGCGGTAGCGATCAGTAGCGGCTCCCATTGCTGACTAACGGTAGGAGGTAAATCGAGGGCCAGGTTAAAATTTACGCTCATAAAACGGGCATAATTCTCTGCCCGTTCGATGTAACGATTCATCCAGTAAATAGAATTAGCTACGCGGCTCAGCATATACGTAAAGAGCGAAAGAGTGAACAAGTGAAAGAGCGAACCTGAATTCACTACCCTTCATTTGTTGCAATATAATTTTTACGCGCTAATTATTTATCACTCAGCAGTCCTTAATAGCTTATTCAGATTAAAAATCTTTCACTCTTTTTCTCTTTCACACTTTCGCTCTTTATCAGGCCCAAACTTTTGTGCCTTCAGTGCAA
The DNA here is from genome assembly GCF_945952095.1 of uncultured Arsenicibacter sp. Lineage (GTDB taxonomy): Bacteria > Bacteroidota > Bacteroidia > Cytophagales > Spirosomataceae > Arsenicibacter. The sequence goes on from NZ_CAMFHL010000322.1 coordinate 5,693, forward strand.
TTTTTGCACATGTCGATTTCGGAGCGGGAACGGATAAGGGCCTGACGGAAGTCCTGATAGGCGGGACCTTGCCAGAGCTCGGTGAAGCGTTGCTGCTGTAAATCACCAACACGGTGGTGGGCGTCCTTATCGAAACAGCAGGGCACCACCAGCCCGTCCCAGGTGATGACGCAGGAGTGCCACATCTTCCAGCAATGATCGTCGAGGGCGCTTTTAATGCGGTAGGAGCCGTCGGACTGCGGTGCATAGCGGCTGTAGCGGTCAAGGGTCGGAATCAGTGGATTGCCCTGTTCGTAATCGTAAATCTGGGCCGTTTTGAACTTGATTTCGTCGACACCCAGTTCGGCGGCCAGGCGTTTGGCATCGGCAATCTGGTGCTCGTTGGGCTGCACCACCAGAAATTGGAACAGCACATGGGGTGTACGTGATTTAAGCTCTTTTTTCCAGCGTATAATATTACGGGTGCCTTCCAGTACTTTCTCCAGTTTCCCGCCGACGCGGTATTGCTGGTAGACTTCCTGGGTGGTACCATCAATCGAAATAATCAGCCGGTCCAGCCCCGACTCAACGGTCTTACGGGCATTGGCGTCGGTGAGGTAATGGGCGTTGGTGCTGGTGGCGGTATAGATGTTCTTTTTCGCAGCATACTGCACCAGTTCCAGAAACTGCGGGTGCAGGTAGGGTTCTCCCTGAAAGTAGAAAATGAGGTAGAGCAGCGTGTCGTGCAGCTCGTCGATGGTCCGTTTGAAGAGCTCTTCGCCGAGCATACCCGTGGGCCGCGTAAACGACCGGAGTCCGCTCGGGCATTCGGGGCAGCGCAGGTTGCAGGAGGTTGTCGGCTCAAACGAGATCGACATCGGCAGGCCCGACGGTTGCGCCATACCAGTCCGGCGGGAACGGTAGTAACTGCTAATCAGCCTGATCGCATTTGCGGCCCGCTTCGGCGTCAGCTTACTGAAAAAATTAAGACCGTCCTGTACCTTACCGTTGAGCAATGACATCATGCGGCAAAGATACACGTTCCTTTTCTAAGTTCTGATGGTTGCTGGGTGTTCTGGTGGGTGCTGGGTGTTCTGGGTTGTTGCCCGTGGTTCTGTCTTTTGTCATCCCCCCGGAGGAGGTATCTCACC
>NZ_CAMFHL010000323.1 GCF_945952095.1 uncultured Arsenicibacter sp.
AGCCGACAAAATTTTCTTTGCCAAATGCTTGACTCGTTAACACAGTTCATGATAAAATCAAGGGCTGTATAGCGCAGGGCTTTCGTTGCATTTTCGAGTACGCCGTGGGCCGTGATAAAGATCAGCTGCGGCAACGGATGACCGGCTGCATCCAGCCGCGCCAGCACATCAAACGAGGTACCGCCCATAATCTGAATATCGAGCAGTACAATATCGGGCTGCCGGCGCACCAGCAACGCATAGGCTTCGTCTACACTTCTTGCTTCACCGGCAAGCTGAAGGTGCGGATAATCCCTTTCCAGAAAATACCGGATAACTTCCAGACTATCAATAGTATCTTCAACTACAGCAACAGTTTTCATGCGGATAACAGGTTAATACTATGCGATTCATCGGTCTTCACTCCGGGCAATGGTTATCGTCACAACCGTTCCGCCTGCCAGCCGGTCATCAGTCTGCACCTTAATGCTGTACCCCAGCAGGTTGAGCGTATCAACGCGCTGCTGCACAAGCGTGGCCCCGAGCGAGCGGTAGGCTCTCTGCGAATACTGATGAATCTGCCGCATCTGTTCGCGGCCGATACCATCGTCTTCCACAATACAAACCAGGGTCTCACCGAGGCCGATAAACCGGATCCACAGATTACCGGGGCCTGTTTTATGGACCAGACCATGTTTGATTGCATTTTCGACAAACGGCTGGATCAGCATTGGCGGTAGGGTTACCGTTTCCGGATTCAGCTTCCCGTCGAGGCTGCCGGCGTCGAAATGTACGGTAATTTTATCACGGTACAACAACTGTTCGAAGCGCACATAGCTGCTGAGCAGATTCATTTCTTCGGCCAGCGTTATTTCCCGTTCGGCCAGGCGCTGGTTCCGCCGCCGGCTGCCGGTTACCGCCGACGTGTTCAGAAAACTACGGACCAGGTTCGAAAACTCAACCAGCAGTCCGGCCGCTTCGTCAGGCTTATTTTTAAGAATCAGGTTTTGCAAAGGCACCAGCACATTGAACATAAAATGAGTATTAAGCTGGGCCTGTATGGTCTGAACGCTCAGAAACAGGCTTTCCTTTTCCCGTTCTCGCAGTTGCCGGTTTGCCAGATTCACCTGTTGCCGCCCGCGGATAACAAACCAGAGCAGCAGGCCACCTGTCAGTAAAGCCCCGGCCAGAAGATACGGTATGATTTTCCGGAACACGGGCGTTTCATAAAATGCCATGTCTGCCCGGAAATGCAGGGCAGTCAGTTGTTCATGAACCTCATGGAGACCGCCCGTTCTCGCCTTTACCCGCAGTGTATGGGCCCCGCTGCCGTACTCATGAAGCTGAATAACCGGAGCCGTCTGCCAGTCTGACCACGGCTGGTCATCCAGCTGCCAGGCATACTGCGTCTGTGCCGGCCGGTTATCGCCCAGTACTTCCAGTTCTGCGGTAAGCCCATGCTGCCTGCCGGTAAGGGAAAACACGGTGTCGCCGTACGAAAACGGCAAACGCTGTCCGTTCAGCTTGCGGATTACCGGCAGCAGCGGTTCCGGACGCCGGCCAAAGCGTTTGGTGTCAATATAACACAGCACGGTTCCCGACGTGATCCAGGCCCTGCCTTGCCGGTCCTTATAAAATCCGGCCTGCCCGGGCTGAATACCCGGATACCCTGTCCGGTGATTCAGCAACTGTAAAACAACCTTCTTCTGCCGGTACCAGGTTGCCAGATCGAACAGAAAAACACCCCGGGTTTCCCCGATGGCCAGCACCGAGTCGGTCAGCATGCCGACAAATGCTGCCTTGCTGCGGAATGTTCCGGCGGCAATCCGGACAACCTGCCGTGTCGAACGGTCAATGTAGCCAAATCCGTCGCGTGTTGCCAGCCAGATGGTTCCGCGGGTATCTTCACACAGGTCGGTGACGGCCATAGCCGGTTTTACGCCCTGCGTTTCCGTATAATTAACCACCTGCTGCGTGCCGAAGTGATACCGGGCCAGTCCCATTCCTGTACCCAGCCAGTACACATCAGGCTCATTGGCGGCAATCGCACTAAGGCCGTACAGACAGGAGTGCAGCCCCTGCTTTGCCGTAATTTTCCGGATCAGCCGGCCTTGCCGGTACACCCGGAAGCCACCGGGCATCCCAACGAAAACGCGGTCTGTGCGGGGATCATGGTAACAAAACAGGGCGGTACCGTCTTCCGGACGGGTCAGAAAGTGAGCGTCCCTGCCATCGAACACCAACGGACCGGTTTCGTGAGGCAGATACAGCAAGCCGCTGTGATCCTGAACGGGATGGTAATAGTACCGGTCCCAGAGCGTCTGCTTATCGGGCCGGCCGGCCGACAAGGCGTTCCGGAGCCAGGGCGCCTGTAACGGACTGACCATTCCGTTGTCCTCGCCGGTCCGGCTATAGCGCTGCGGCGGCGTGCCGTAATTCAGCAGCCATATGTTGCCGTCCGGCCGTTCGGCGACACTCCAGACATAAGGCACCTGCTGCTCATCGAAATAGCGGAGTCCGTTGTCGAAGACTTCAACCAGCCCTTTATCGGTCCCGAAATACACTTTCCCGTTCCGGACAACCGGAGCCGTGTATGCCAGATTTCCGGGTGAACGGTGGATGACGGTCACCGTCCGGCTCCCGCCCGAATACCGGAAAAAGGATCCGGAGGGGTTATCCAGGCAGTAAAAATCCCCTGAAAACGGCGCCAGCGCCTGTCCGGTGCCCCTGTTTATTGCCAGGAAAGGGACGGGTGTCTGTCCTGGTTCAGCAGTCAGGTACCGGGACGCTCCAAGCTGATTGGCCTCCCGCAGGATTACCTGCGTATACCCCTGCATCAGATGGGCCTGAAACCCCGCAGGCGGCGCATAATCGCTGATCCGGAAGCACCGGTTAGCGACAATAAAGTATAACCCTCCGGATTCTGGCCCTGCGGTAAGCCATAACCGTTTCCCGGTTTTATCCCACCGCAGGCTTGTGACCACCAGCGAATCAACACCCGCCACGGTTTGAGCCGCCTTCCGGTAGGTACCGTGCTGAAACTGGTATAGCCGGTCTGAAGCCACAAACCAGATCCGGTCCTGATCGTCAATCTGTAGCGGGGTATTGTTTAGCGTCAGGTGATCCGGAAAGGGGAAGTGCTTAAACGAGGCTCCGTCAAACGAGGTAAGGCCCTCCCGGGTCATGATCCAGATGTGTTTTCGACTGTCCTCGCCGATGCCCTGTATATAGGCTGACCCGAGCGACAGGTCATGCCGGTCGAACTGCTCAAACTGATCGCCGTCAAATTTGGCCAGCCCGTCGGTCGTACCTAGCCAGAGATAGCCTCTTGAGTCGAGCAGGCTGCTGGCAATCTGCATATTCGGCAGCCCCTCCCGCACCGTATAGTGCCTGACCGGATAGAGCTGCCCGAATGCGGGGGCACACCCAATCATCAGCAATAAGGCGATACGGCACAGATATTTCATGTCCGGCAATCTACAGTTCAGGCTGCACTTTTTCCAGCATAAAATAACAAATGGTCCTGTTTTACGAACAAGTGTGCGTTTTCCTGACCTGCTCCCACTTACTGCTGTATACCGGTCTGCACCACGTCTATCGTGCAACCGCCGCTTAAATAGGTTTCCTGAACAACCTGCCGCAGACGTGCGTACTTACCCTAAAACAACGTTATGAAAAAGACAATCGCACTACTATGCCTCTTATCCGGCCTGACCATGCCGACGTACGGCCAGTTCTTTGCCGATCTGGAGACGGGTCTGGTCCTTGGAACACCTTACAACACCATCCGCCGGCCTACCATGGGCGGCACCACCTTCGATATTGGCAAAGACCTGAAACCGGACGCAAAGCCTTTTTACCGGATCCGGCTGGGGTATACCATTGCTGACCGGCATACCATTTCGGTACTGTATGCGCCGCTGACCGTCACCTACAAGGGTGCCTTCAGCCAGCCGGTGCAGTTTAACGGGGAGTTTTTCCTGGCCAGCCAGCCGATTGAGGCAAAATACCGCTTTAACTCCTACCGGCTGACCTACCGCTATGATTTTATCCGTACCGACAAGCTCCGGCTGGGCCTCGGCCTCACGGCTAAAATCCGGGATGCCGATATCAACATCAGCGGTGATCAGCGTACGACAAATTTCAGCAATGTAGGCTTTGTTCCGCTGCTGAATTTTTATGCCGGATACCAGCTGGCCAACCAGTGGCACGCGGTGCTGGAAGGCGACGCACTGGGCTCGAAACAAGGCCGGGCAGAAGACATCTTTCTGGGTGCAACCTACACCATCAATCCTACAGTCAGTCTGAAAGCAGGTTACCGCGTGGTGGAGGGTGGTGCCAATGTTGATCAGATTTATAATTTCACCTGGATTAATTACGCGTCTATCGGCGCCCGTATAACGCTGTAAAGCGCTTTTTCAGGCTAAAAAAGCGGGCCGTCAGTAGAAACATGGCCCGCTTTTTGCGTTTCAATTATCATACTTACACATAAGTAAACAATACCATACGGCTTACTTTTTTTCCAACAATCTAAACAGCTTAAATTCACAATCCTTACCAAAGAGTTACTTATAACAATCATCTGCTTTTAACCATTTTAAGCCAAATGGTATATTAATTGTCATTCATTAGAGCATAAAGTAAACACTGCTTTAATGAAACGTTTATACTCAGCATTTCAGAAACTTTTTTTACTGGCGCTCTGCTACACTTTTCAGGCCGGACTTTACGCACAGGTTGTGCCCGATAACGTTTACTATATTCCGCTTCCGGAGCCTCAGCTGCAAACAGCCTTTAAAAACCTGACCACGAACCCTGCCACAACAAACGTGATCAGCAATACTATTCTGGTAACGATCTCCATTGTCTCTACCAACAACAATACGGTGATCTATTATGACCACTGGGAGGATGGGTACCAGGCTAATTTTTCCGGCACCAAACAAAGCAGTACCCAGATCTGGGGCGACAATGACCCTTCCAACGGGATGCCTCCCGGGTATTCGGTTGATAAAATCAACGCCGGTGACCGGATTAACCTCGTTAACAACGTTTCGCTTCCCCGCAGTACCAGCACCATCGTCTATGACGGCCGCGATAAAATTGCCTCTACCAAATACCTCTCCGTTACCCGGATCGGCGTGCCGACATCGCCGGGCTCGGTGCTTGGCTCATCCGTGGAAGTCTACGATACAACGGTGTACGACCGCGCTTTTCAGCTGCCGATCGGTGAAACGTCTGATCTGAACGCGGGTTCAACCTGCTGCTTGTTTGAATACACATCCATTTTTGTGATGGCCCGCGAAGATGCTACCACCATCGAAATTGATGCCAATGCCGATGGCACCTATGAAACAACGGCAACCCTGAACCAGGGCGAAAGCTATCACTTCAACGGCAGCAGTGCCGGCGATGTGGTGGCCGGCGCTGCTGTCCGGGCAAATAAACCGGTGCAGGTCGATCTGGTAACCGGTGACATCGGCGCTGCCTATGAATCGCGGACATTTGCCATGTATCCGACGGCGCTCTGGGACAACTGCTACTATAACCCGGTCGGGCGAACGACGGTCAATGCCGACGTTAATGCCTTTATTTTTAACCCCGGCCCGGCTTCACTGACCATCAACGCCCGCACCACCGGCGGTGTTTCCAGCTTTACGGTTGGCCCGAAAGCCACCTACCGCTACAATATGCCCGATAACTCCGGTGCTCACTTCTATACAACTAACGAAAGCGACAAATTCTTTGCCGTAGGGGTACATGACGCTGACGTGACCGAGCAATCGACCTGGGACTGGGGTTTTTCGCTCCTGCCGGAAGTCTTTCTGACAACCGCCGCAGTCGTGGGCTACGGGCCGGGAACCTCTGATCCGGTCAGCAATACCGGTAATGGTAGTCCGGTCTGGGTACTGGCCATCAACGCCACAACCGTCTATGCTGATTTCGACGGCGATCCGACCACCGGCCCGCTGACGGACCCCAACGGCGGGAAATATGATATAGCCTATCAGGTTGTTGCCGATCAGTCGCTCCGGATTTATGATAACAACGACCGCGACCAGACCGGTATGCGCGTGTATACACTTGATGGTACGCTCATCGCCGTAGCCTGGGGTGAGGATGCAGCTACGGCAGGTCCAGGTCTCCCCTACCTGGACCTTGGCACTACCGTTACCCCCGACCGCAAAATTATTGTGTCCAAACTCGCCACCATATCCGTGGATAACGGGCAGCCGGGCATCGTGGACCCCGGCGATGAGGTGACCTACCGGATTGTGGTGCAGAATGCGTCCCTGCGCTCCCGTAATGTGGTATCGATCACGGATACAATCCCCGCGGGCTTTACGTATATTGCAAACAGTACGCGCCGCAACCGGACCACCGTTATCCCCGACCAGACCAGCCCCAATACGGTGTTCCCGCTGGATGAAACCGGTTATAATCTGGGGGACCTGATTCTGGCGCAACGGGATACGCTCTCATTCCGGGTAGTTGCCCAGCGCCCGCTGGTGGCTAATGCGACCGTAACCAACCGTGTCACCTACAGTGATAACCTCAATGATCAGGTCAGCGGACAGGTAACGATTTCGATCAATCAGGCCTATCCGCCGGTGGCCAACCGCGAGGCTGTCACCACGCCGTTTAACACCAGTGTGAGCGTAAATGTGCTGGCCAACGACACCGACCGTGCTTTCCGGCCGGCCGCACTGACCAATGTCTCGGCACCGACGATTTTTACCCAACCTAAAAACGGGACGGCCACGCTGACCAACGGCGTGCTGGCTGTCTCTTATACACATCTGACGCTGCCGACGACTCCTTACGTGTAGA
>NZ_CAMFHL010000324.1 GCF_945952095.1 uncultured Arsenicibacter sp.
TATGTTACAACACATTGATTTATAAGACGTAAGCAATTCCCAAACACATTCTAAAATTACTCATTAGTCTAAAGCTGAGAATTGAGTATCATAAAAGTCAAGATTTATTCTATTTGTTTTGGGTATTTCTATTCTCACTGATTGTGAGTTATTCGAATGCGATTCCCCTACTGGAATTTGATACCAAAATGCACATTTCCTAACTAATAATTCATCAGAATTTAGTTCAATCCATTTTGATTTATCAGATGGAATAATAAAAACTGCAAGGATCAATGGAATGTAAACTCCTTTTTCATTGGCTCTATCAATCAAATCATTATAGTTTTTTACTTCTAGGTCATATTTAATGTTGAATTTATGAGGGTCATTATAATCATATATATATTCTTCAGAAACAGCTTTCACTTGAATGTCGATTGCCTTTCCTGTTGTGAGATACCTTTTACGAGTCGTACAAACTTTTGCTTTTCGTATTATAAGATCAGTTCCGTAGTCTCTTTGGATGGCGTTAAAATAACCACTTCTATTGGCAATTACTTCCAAATATCCTTTTGAAAGTTCTTCCATTATATCTGTTTCTGTCATGCGTTTTGTTTTATTATTTTTTTGTTCGACCCTTGTATGTAAGAAGTTTATTATTGAAATTGAAAACATAAGTAAATGTAATATATTTTTAATATTGTTTTGAATGCAGATAAATCATTTTTTTTAATTAAAAGCATAGCCTTACACTCATTCAATTTAATATTCTTAAACCAAATACTTTTTTTTCTTCTGTATCTATATACGTATTAATTATTTTTACAATTTGCCATTTTCTCCCGTTATCACTCGTCTGTGGCGAGTGATTTTTATTCAGAAGGGCGTCCCGCCCGTAGATTGCTTTGTGACAGGCCAACTTTCGGGCCGGAGGCCCTTCCTAATATTTGTCGCTCGCCACAGGCGAGCGACAACTGGAATGCTCCAAGTTTGCACGTCACCCCGCCTGACGCAAAACCCGTATTATAGCCAGTTTTTCTATTCTTGTTTATATATAATTTCAAAGTCGTCACCAAGTATGTTTGAAATTTCTTTATGCAATTCTCTTGTCTGTGAGAAGAAATTGTCCCATTGAGATTTGTTCCACATTGAATCTCCTGATGGGTCTTCCCAATTTAGACTTTCACTATATAATTTGTCCAATGCTAATACTTTTTGTTTTGTCGAGTCTGGTAATTTAATTCTTGCTTCCTGACTAACTTTTCCATTTAGGTCGTAAATTTCTGCGTCTAAAGTGCCTACGTCATATTTTTGATATGCAGCTTCATTGTCACACCACAGACAACCACCACAACCATAGTCGAAAAAGAAGCGAAGTCTATATGTTGGATTTTTTCCATTACTCATAGATAGTCGCTCCTTTAAAAATGTCTGAAAATGTTGACCAGTCCGGTCGGTCAGCATTTATATTTTGATTTGTGTTGTCGTAATAACCTTGTATGTCTTTTGTGTATGCACTTAACGCTTCCAAAAAGTCAGGTAAAGTTTTGTTTTCCCAACTTTTGGGATTGTCTAAAAAGTCCTTGCGTAATAAGTCAAGAAACTTAATGAAAGTTTGTCTGTCCGTTACTTTAAAGTCGTTAAGTGTGTCGTTCATAAAATTGGCTATAACGGAACGGGGCTTTGCGATGGTGGGGCAATCGAAGCACAAATTTTTAATTTTGTACAAAAGTTGAACCGAAGAACTACCGTTAATTTTTTCAGTTTCCCCCACTATTGCAAAGCTCTTGTTAGTGGCAGTTCTTATTTTTACTCATAAAATTCCTTGGGATATTCAACAATTCCAGTTATGCCTTTCAAAGCATTCTCTGTTAATTCTATTAGCATACAATTTTCATCAGGAACATCAAACGGTAATTTTATCCCATATTTTTTTGTCATTTCGTAACCAAACTTTGGATAATATTTTTCGTGTCCTAATAAGATTATTGAGCCGAATTTTAATTCTTTAGCTATTTGGTGTGCTTGTCGTATCAAACTTCCACCAACTCCCTTTCCTTGATGCTTTTTCAGAACTGCGACAGGTGCTAACGCTAAAGACGTTACTTGTTTAGATTTGTCATCTATAATTTTAATTTTCGTCAATAAAATATAACCAACAATTTGGTTATCGATTTCTGCAACTATAGATAGTTCAGGAACAAAAGATTCAGACTTTCTTAATCTTTCTACTAAAAAATGTTCCTTATGGTCAGTATATTCTTCATCTTTAAAGGCATTTTCAATGAGTTGAAATACTTCATTATAATCTTTAATTTCTTCTTTTCGGATTTTCATCTTAATATAATTATGTTGAATTTAAAGTGGTCACTCAATAGAATTGCCACTAACTACCAAATAGACGCAACTTACGCCTGTTTGATATAAAAGTAATAAATGTCAAAATACTTCAAATATTTAGTTTGTTTTGTGCATAAGTTTCTGGTATAGAGAATGTTATCTTATTTTGACTTCAGCCACTTAACTTGAACAATACAAAATGCGAATAGCGTATTTTGTATTGTCAGGTAGTTTAATTCTCCACAAACAATACAAAACGCGCACATCCTTCTATAAGAGAGTTCTTCCCAAAGCATCATCCTATCAGCTATTCCAAAAAAACAGAACAGAAACCTTCGCCTGATTCAGGTGGGCGGAGCAGCAGAACGGTGTGTGTCAATGGATGCAATGTGTTTACTTAGTGGTGGTTGATCGCAAAGAAAGTAAATAGATTTTAGAAACAAAATACCATTTTAAAGTATGGTAATACTTTCTTTTGAGGCGTGGCATTACGTCAGGCTCACCACGGGCCGCGCTGCTTTACCTGGTAGAACCGTTGGCCGTCGAAGCGGTAAAGCCCTTGCCCTGTGCCCCACCACATGTTACCGGCCTTGTCCTGATACATGCTTTGTACACAGCAGGTAAAGCCGTCAGCGGGTGTGAAAACGGTAAAGGCCCCGGGGTTCGGCAAGGGCATAGTCGGGTCAAAACGCGTGGTACTGCCCCGCGCCGTTACCCAGATAATCCCCGAAGTTTCGATGTAGATGCCCCAGAATTCGGTGCCGCCCAGGCCGTCTTTGGCCGTGTATTCGGTCAGCGTGTGGCCATCGTATTTGCAGATGCCGTTTTTGAAGGTAAACCACAGGTTGCCGGCCTTGTCCTGCGCGATGCCACCCGCATAGTTTTCGCCGAGCTCTTCCTGTTGTACCGGCGTGGTAATGATTTGGCCGTCATAGCGGAAAACGCCTTTGTCCGAGGTCGCAAACCAGATCGCCCCGCTGCGGTCTTCCAGGATGCCCGCCACGTTGACCGGCGGCAATGCCTGGAAAGGAGAAAATGCCGGTGCGCCCTTCTGGTCGGCAACCGGATCGTACCGGAATACACCACGGTGCGTACCCACCCAAACTGCTCCCGTCCGGTCGACAAGGATGCCTTTGCGGGTAATGTTGAGGTGGGTCAGCCCGTCTTTCTGCGCATAATTCCGGAAGGTTTTGCCGTCGTACCGGTAAACGCCCTGGTCGGTCCCGAACCACATGTTGCCCTGCTGGTCTTCGTTGATGGCAAAAACGGTGTTATTGATAAATCCGGCGGGATGGGCAAAATAGGTCAGCGTTTTGCCGTCATACCGCACCACGCCTTCGCCAATGGTTCCGAACCATAACTGCCCTTTTGAGTCCTGAAAAATGCTCCGGATGTACTGACTGACGAGGGTTGTGTCGAAGTCCGGAAGCGCGGATGCCGCCTTAAACGGCCGGATAACGGTCGGGGCTGGTTTCGCGGCTTGCTGCGTATCGGTTTTCCGTTGCCCGTTGCAGGCGGCGCCCATCGTCAGCAGGCAGACGGAGAGCAGGGTGTTCAGTAGCTTCATGGGGATTGCCGGGTGACATAAACGGCTAAATACCACATAGCCACATAGAAAAACAAAGATTTTAACATGTTTTTGCCTCCTATATGGCTATGGTTAGCGCTCTTCTGGCATTCAGGCAGACAGACAATGGTAGCAGTCAGCCCCCAACGCGCCTACTTCAGCTTTCCTTTCAGCTCGTTCATCTCCGCGACGGGGGAGGTGCCTTCGTACAGAATCTGGTAGACGGCTTCGGTGATCGGCATCGACACGCCGTATTGCCGGTTCATTTCGTGGATGCTCTTGACGGCATAATAGCCCTCGGCAATCATCTTCATTTCGGCCTGGGCCGACTGAATGGTGTAGCCACGGCCGATGAGGTTGCCAAACGTGCGGTTCCGGCTGAACGGGGAGTACGCCGTCACGAGCAGGTCGCCGAGGTAGGCCGAACCGCTCAGATCGCGGTGTTTGGGGTAAACCGCATCGACAAACCGCTTGATCTCCTGCATAGCATTCGACACCAGTACGGCCTGGAAGTTGTCGCCGTAGCCCAGGCCGTGGGTGATCCCGCAGGCGAGGGCAATGATGTTTTTCATCACCGCGCTGTACTCAATGCCGTAGATATCGTCGAGGGGGGAGGCCTGCACGAAGCGGCAGGTCAGCAGGTCGGCCACTGCGCCGGCACTGTCGGGACCGGCCGAGCCGATGGTCAGGTACGATTGTTTTTCAAGGGCTACTTCTTCGGCATGGCACGGCCCGGCAATCACCGCCACGCGGTCGGCCGGAACGCCGTATTGGTCGGTAACCCAGTCCGTAACGAGCTGGTTCTTATCCGGAATCATGCCTTTAATGGCCGAAATCACGCATTTGCCGGCAAAGTCTTTAGCCGTCAGGGGGCTGAGGGCGTCAGCAATAAAGGCGGCGGGCACCGCCAGAATGACGTACTCCGACTGGCGGAAGGCGTCGCGGATACGGGTGCAGACACGGACTTTCCGGGGCGAAATCCGGACGTCGCTTAAATAACCGGGGTTGTGATGAAATTTCTTGATATGGTTGGCGTCGGCTTCATTCCGAAGCCACCACCGGATGTTGACGTTGTTTTCCGACAATATTTTGATGATGGCGGTCGCCCAGCTTCCTCCACCAACAACGGTAATGCGTACGGGTTGGTTATCCATGACGTAAAAAAACGGAAAAACCACGACATGGCGGGCGTCGTGGTTTGTTTTTCGCGCTGTTGGCCAATGTCATAAGGTGCAGACCAACAAGATACTAATTGGGTTTACCACATAGCCACATAGGGCACATTAGCTAAAAGCTATGTTTTCTATGTGGCTATGTAGTGCAATAAATATTGATAATTAGCTTGTTATCAATACCCCGGATTCTGCGTGAGTATCCCGCCGCTGAGCTGGATCTGCGTTTGCGGAATCGGGAATACCTCGTTTTTGCCTTTCACGAAGGTCTTGCCGTGGGCCGCATAGGCCTGCACCGCCCGCCCCGACTGTACGTCTTCCTGCCGCACGATGTCGAAGAAACGGTCCTGCTCCATCGCCATTTCAACGCGGCGCTCGTGCCAGATTTTCGTCAGGTCGATGCTCGTCTGCGCGGTCAGGCCGGCCCGCGAACGCAGGCGGTTGATGTCGGTCAGAGCGTCGGCACTGCGGCCGATACCGAGGGCTGCTTCGGCGTGAATCAGCAGGATTTCGCCCAGCCGCAGCACCCGCAGGTTTTTCGGCAGCCGGTCGTTGACACCGCAATTGCGCTCGGCCGTCCGGCTGTGGTAGGCTTTGTAGTTATACCGGTCGTTTTCCACCGAGTCGCGGCTCGGCAGCCGGTAGCCGTCCCACAACACCGTGCCGCGCGGAGCCGGATTGATGACGATGATTGTGGCGTCGCGGCGGCGGTCACTGGCCTCGTACTCGTTCAACAGCGACTGCGACGGCGTGTTGAACCCGAAACCCAAGTCGGACCAGCCGCGTTTGCCACCCGCCCGCGGTCCCTGCGAGACCACGTAAATCGGAATGGCGGCGTTACAGGCCAGGTTGGTGCCGGTCTGCACCTCAAAGAGCGACTCCACGCTGTTGGCCCCGACCTCGCGCCAGATGTTGGCATAGTTCGGCAGCAGATCGTAGGTCCCGTTAATGATCGAGTCGGTCAGATTATAGGCCTGCTGCCAGTTTTTCTGGTACAGATAGACCTTTGCCAGCATCCCCATTGCCGCTGCTTTGGTGGCGCGGCCGGTCTGGGTCTGCGCTTTTACGGGCAGGTTGTTGGCCGCAAACCGCAGTTCGCTGATGATGAAGTCGTAAACAGCCTGTTTCGTGGCCCGTGCCTGCAACTGATTGTTGTTGATTTCTTCGACCGGCGGCACGCTGGTAATCAGCGGAACACCCCCAAAAAACCGGACCAGGTTAAAGTAAAAGTACGCCCGCAGAAACCGTACTTCGCCTTCAAGGCGGTTGCGTGTAGTCTGGTCGGCAGGGCTGAGCGGAATAAGGGTCAGCGCCTGATTGGCCTTGGCAATGGCCCGGAAATAAGCCGACCACACGTTGTTGAGGTTGCCGACGCCCGCCGTCGGGTTCAGGTTGTCGAAGGTGCCGTAGGTGTTGGCGCCGTCGGTGGCGGTGCTGCCCTTATCGGCGTCGTCGGAGGCAATGTCGGTCATGCCCACATAGTCGAAGCCGTGCATGCTGCCGTCCCACATGGTGTTGTATACGCCCGTCACGAGGTTTTGGGCGGCAGCAGGGTCGTTCCGGATCGCCGTTTCTTCGATCTGACCCTGCGGGGCGGCATCCAGAAAGTTTTTACAGGCCGTCAGCCCCGCCGCCGAAGCCGCAGCAATGGCCAGTATGCCCAGTATGTTTCGTGTATGATTCATGATAACCCCGCGAGGAAACCCCGTCCGTTTACGGCGGGAAGGAATCGCGG
>NZ_CAMFHL010000325.1 GCF_945952095.1 uncultured Arsenicibacter sp.
GATAGGGCACCTTCCTGCGATGAGCGGCTTCTACAAACCATTGCTGCCCCGCCTGTTTCGTCCAGTCATAACTACCGTCCGGATGCTGAAAACACTCTGACCGGCGCCAGGGACTGTAAATTCCGCTCGAATCACCCTGTTCGGTAGTGCCCGCTCCGATGTTAAAGCGCCAGAGACTCAGACCGATTCCCTTTGGATTGCCGGCCTGGTCATTGTCGGTGCTGAAGAGCCAGTCGGCAATCTGTTCCCGTTTGGCAAGGGGGTAGTTTTTGCCGGTAAACTGCGCCGACCAGCAGTCAGAAGCCCCGAAACTATGGATTGTCTGGTAGGTTTTTTCGGGGTTGAGCCGGATAATAACCTGCGCCTGGTCTGCCGGTTGGGCCACTGCTGCACGTATAATCAGGCAGCAACAACAGAAAAAGAGTGCCTTTAGGCGATGTGTCATGATTGTAGTGATAAAATTTGAAAGCCTGTCCGGGGTTATTCAGAAGAGGCTGCCCGCTGCCCTTTTACTGCTCATGGCTGTAATCAGGGCTGTCAGCCATTGTTTTCGCCGCTGCCTGCGAGTAGTTATTTACCGCAAAAAGCTTGTTAAATTACATCCGTTTGAGGATGCACCGGCTATTCTGCCGGATTTTTTACATCGATACTCCTACTTATGCGGAAACACTGGTGGAAAGCCCTGACTGTACTTATACTGGCCTACGTGTTTATTGCCGGACTGATTAGTCCCGTACCCAAACTGCCCATCCTGCACGAAGCCATCCGCAATACCTTTTTTCATCCGCCACTCTGGATTGCGATGATGAGCCTGTTGCTGGCATCTGCCTTTTACTCGGTCCGTTACCTGCGGAACGGGAATGTAGCGGATGACATACAGGCCGTGGAGCTGGCCAATACCGCTATTCTGTTTGGTGTTTTAGGGTGCATAACCGGTTCCGTATGGGCGTACTTTGCGTGGGGAGATCTCTGGCCGAATGATCCGAAAACGAACGGTGTCGCCGTGGGCATGCTGTTATATCTGGCCTACTTTGTATTACGCGGTTCATTCGATGATGACATGCGGCGGGCCCGCATTTCGGCCGTATACAATATTTTTGCCTTTGCCGTTTTTATCCCGCTGATCCTGATTTTGCCACGGCTGACCGATTCCCTGCATCCGGGAAACGGAGGGAATCCGGGTTTCAATCAATACGATGCTGACAGTTCGATTAAGCGGATTATCAGACCGGCGTTTATCGGGTTTACTTTACTGGGTTTCTGGATTACCCAGCTCCGCGTACGCCTCCGCCGGTTAGATCTGATCCTGGACGAGCAGGAGGAACTTAACCGGCAGGATACTTCACAAAACACGGTCACTAAATAAGCTCCGGTCATGAATACGTTAACAGAACTGCTGCGGGAAGATGGCAAGCTATGGGTTGTCGTGGTCGTCATTTCCATTGTACTGGCTGGTTGGCTGTATGCCTTCCTGCAAATTGGCCGGCGGGCGCAAAAGGTGAAACAACGCCTGAAACGCTGAAACAGACCCGAAAACTGCTAAATAGAAGGGGTCTTTCTCAAGTGCTGCTGATGATTTCTCAATCGGTTCCGGTACGCGCATACAGGAGCATGTCCGTAGTTTTGATTTTATAATCAAACAAGGGCAAATGAAAGATTCTGAAGGTATTCTGAAAACCCTTTACCACAATTTTAATGAGCGTCAGGCTGATGCGGTTTTAGCCCATATGCATGACGATGTCAACTGGCCAAACGGGTGGGAAGGTGGTTATGTCTCCGGCCATGAAGCAGTGAAAGCCTATTGGCAGCGTCAGTGGAGCGAAATTGATCCGGTCGTTGAACCGCTTTCATTCGAGACACTGGCCGACGGCCGGATTGCGATATTGGTGCATCAGCTGATCAGGGATCTGAGCGGCCAGGTGCTGAGCGACGACCAAATAAGCCATATCTACACGTTTGAAAACGGTAAAATACGTACGATGTTTATCGACAGGCATGGCCTCTGATATCCGGATAGGCTACCGGTAAACGATGGCTGAGGATAACCGGTACCGTACCGCTATCGTCAGCCATCAGCTAAAGGGACCGGGCAGTCAGAGAACCGGTTTATATTCTATCGTATGGTATCGGAAAATGGTCAGGATCATACATTTATCCGATTTACCGGCAACGGGCAGGGGGGTAGTTTTGTCAGACTTGTTCACGCAACAAAACAGACACACAACCCTAACTTCCTGACGCATGCCAGTACAACTCTTCGGCTCGGTACGTGATCGTGCCACCAATAGCCATCTATCGTCGGGCCTGACGATACAGCTTTTCAATCGCAATGACCTGCTGACGCCTCTGCAAACTATTGTTACAGATGATCATGGTGACTATCGTTTTCGGCTGGATACTGCACAGTCTCTGCGGCCGGTTTCCTATGTGCTGCGGGTACTGACCGGCCGGCAACAGCTGGCAGAGGTAGTGATACGCCTAGACCCCTCGTTTCAAACCCATGAACAGGATCTTTTCGTGGATGCCGGTCAGGCCTATCCCTGGACACGGAAGCGGTACACGGGAGGTGTGACTATTGATCCGGCGCAGTTGTCCGTTCGCCGGACCGATGCGTATGATATCCCCGAATTGCCCGGCTTTTTTCCGGCGCTGCAACCCGGTGAGCCGACATTACCGGAGCAGACCCAGTTTATTGTGCTGCCTGCCGGTGCCCAAATCGTATCCCTTACCGTAGATCCGGGTCAGCCGGTCCGCATACCGCAGCGGGTAAAACCGAAGCCCGTTCCGACGGTTGAGCTGGATGTGCCCGATTCAAACCCCGTGCTGCGGGCAAGTACCCTGGCTACCCGCCGGAAACGCCCCGTGCTGCATACGCCGGAACTGGACCGAGGGCTGCCTGTCCCGGCCCGTCAGGCAGTTATCCAGCGAACCGAAGAAGTAAACCGGGCTATTTCCGTTGCGATCCGTGTAAAACCAATGCAATTCGATCCGCGCCGGCAGGAATTTATCCTCTACCCGAACCTACAGTACACACTGGAGGTCCGGCAACCTGACATTCCACTGGCAGACGTACCGGTCCGGACGACCAGAAAGCTGAATTTTACTACTGGTTTTCAGCAGGTATTAACGCAGATTGATAAAACACTGGGGCCTATTAAGCCCGGTGATCTGCGGTTGCCCAAAAATTTTCCCGCCTTTCTGATTACGGCACCGTATGTCATTATTACGGACGACAGGCGGTGGTCGTTTGCCAACGGGCAGCCTGTGCCTGCTGACACATTACCGGCAGATGCCGCAGGAAAAACGGCAAAAAGCCATTTTTTGCGGCTGGCCGAATGGAAAGCCCGGCGCGGGGTTAACGCCAGGGTGGTGACCGTTTCTGAGATTGTGCAGGGTGGCGGTGTAAACGGCGGAAAATGGGGCGATTTTATGGATTGCGGCCAGGGGTTGAAAGCCCGTGACCTGGCCGAAGTCATCCGTAACTTTATCCGGTTTGCCTATAAGGTCTGGAAAACCCGCTACGTACTGATCGGGGGCGATACCACGATTGTGCCGATGCGGGAGATGGTTAGCTACGTAACCGACAGAGGTAATTTCGGCTGGGATTATGTCTATGTCAATGAGCCGGTTCCGGGTATCCGGAAATGTTATCAGATTCCGGGAAAAGCAATGGCCAAACTACGGCACGATAAAGGCCTGGGCGTCTTTTCCTTTGTATCGGTGCCTGACCCGGCTGACGCCAAAAAAACGAAACTGACATTTGATATTAACCAGCCGCTCCGTACACTTTGTAATGCCACAACAGGCGCACTGATAACCTTTAACCTGAATGCTTCTGAGAACCATGCAGGTTGGTATTTTACCGCAAAAGCAGACTTTACCGACCCCAAAAAGACGAACGATTTTACCCGTCTCAATAAACCGGACGTTGACGATCCGGACGAAATCTACCTGATCGTTGAAGGCCCGCAGCAGAGTGTGTCCAGTACCTACGGGTTTTACTGGCTGGCACCCGACCGGCGGATTCCGACTGACTTTTATTATGCCAGTGTCGACGGGTCGTGTTACGGGGTACCCGGCCGCTATGATTTCGACCCGACTGGTACGGAAAATTACGGCATGTTCACCCTGAATCCTGAGACAAAAGAGGAAGAACCGCTTTTCAACAGCTACAAAACGACCCAGGATATCTGGGTAGGAAGAGCGCCGGTACAGAATGCTGAACAGGCAGGTGCATTCGTTGATAAGGTGCTGGCCTATGAAGGACAGACGATAACCGGTCCGCAGGCTGAGCAGGCTATCCAGACGATGGTGTTTGCCGCCGATTATTTCGGAGGAATCGTTGATTATATTCCCAATGGCGATAATAACGAAAATCCGGCAATGGCGGGGCGGTTTGGTATCCGGAAACTGAAAAGTCCGGCCTTTAACAGTATCCGCATCCGGCTGCAGCTCCTGCCTGCCACTGCCGCCGCCCTGACAGCACCGCTGACGCCCAATTTTAATTTGCTGGCGGTTTATGCCGATGAGGACATACGGATTCCGTACAATCCCATCAGTGAAATTGAATCACCCCGCTTTTATTTCATGGACGAAACCTTCAGCCACCGGGTTGTTGATCAGGTAACGGACTATATCGAAATAACCGGATTCACTGTGGTCAACCAACCGCCGGTTATCAGGACTGATGCGAAAGAACTCGAAGGAGCAGCGCAGGAGGCAGAGATAAAGCGCCAGCTGATGCAGACTATTTTTCCGGATTTCAAGACCATCAGGCGGTATTATGCCGATTACCTCGAAACGGAAAAGGATCCGCAGCCGGCGCAGGCGTTGCGTACTCAAAAACTCATTGATGGCATCAGTAAGGGAACACATTTTCTGAGTTTGACAGGCCACGGTGCGCCCTGGAGTGTATGCTGGTTAGATACCGGATCCATCGGAACATTAGCGAACACGTCAGGGTATTTTATCGCCTACGGAGATGCCTGCCATACCAGTGCCCCTGATGGAGCGACAGAACGTTTCGGGGAAAAAATGGTGACCATGACCGGTAAGGGTGCCGTCGCCTATATCGGGCATACCAACATGGGCTACACCTGGGTAACGTACCTGTATGAGCAGTTTTTCTGGGCGATGGTAGCCTATGGCGGGCCATTAGGGCTTGCGGCGGGGATGCGCCAGGCCATTGATGGGCACAAAGGCATGTGGTGCCTGTTTACCCAGACCTTGTATGGTGATCCGGAAATGAACGTCTGGAAATCAAAACCTCAGCAACTGTCTGTCACACATGCCGCCGCTGTAACCAAAGGGAGTACGCTCAGTGTTCAGGTCAGAAATATGCAGAACAAACCGCTTGCCGGCCAGATGGTTACGCTGCTGGGAGGCTGGAACAATGATAATCCGGACCTGTATGTTACCGGAAAAACAGATAATCTGGGACAATGTAATCTGGCAGTTCCCAAGAGCTTGTCCGTGAGTAAGGCCATGCTGACGGTGAGCGGGACAACCGTAAAACCATATCAGGCTACCGTTCCGGTCAGCTAATGTGCTATCACTCGTAAACAAAATACTGCACGGAATCAGCAGCCGGATAGCGGCATTGGTCAGTCTGCGGGGCTAACTGGTGCCGCTGGTATGGAAAACGATCATTTTTTAATCCTTTTAAGCCGGATTCTGGTTATTGGTTTAACTATACAAGCAGCCTGATTAGCGTATTCGGTGTAGTATGGCCAACGTACAGTAAACGACGATATTGACTATGGAATATAACGGACCGATTGTCTTCATCGATGATGACCCGGATGATCAGTTATTTTTTAAACCACTTCTGGAAGAAATCGCCCCTGAGAATGATATCATCATTTTCAGCGACGGGCAGAAAGCCATCGAATTTCTGAGAACAACTGATCAGGCCCTGTTTTTGATCATTTCGGAAGTCTCGCTTAACGGTATGAACGGGCTGGAACTTCGCCGGCAAATTGAAGCTGATCCTCTGCTTCGCAAAAAAGCCATTCCGTTTGTCTTCTATACCCATCCGGTGTACCGCCATCTGGTTGAGGAAGCCTACGAGCTGACCATTCAGGGTTTTTTTGAAAAGCATAACAACATGGCCCGAATGCGGACTCAGTTGCAGGCGATAATCGACTACTGGTCGAACTGTCTGCATCCTAACCGGTTTAATGAGTAGTACGGAATCAATAGTTTATATTGCCACTTTATTCGTTTTACTCATGAACACAACCGATATAACGGACCAAAATCAGGGCCAGAACGGTGCCGGACCACAAAATCCGTACTATTCACGTACGGATCAGGAGCATCTGACGGTGTCAAATGCTGAATGGAAGCGCATGCTACCCCCTGATTTATATGCTGTCGCCCGTGAGCAGGCCACTGAACGGGCCTTTACCGGAAAATACTGGGACAGTGATACCAGAGGAACCTACTACTGTGCTGTCTGCGGAAATAAATTATTCCGTTCCGATGCGAAGTTTGCCAGCAGCTGCGGCTGGCCGAGTTTCTTTGAGGCGAGCCGTCCTGATAGTGTGATTTACAAGCCCGATCATTCATATGGCATGCACCGGATTGAAGTTATTTGCGGACGGTGTGATTCCCACCTTGGTCATTTATTTGATGACGGACCGGCGCCAACCTATCAGCGCTTTTGTATGAATTCGGTTTCGCTTGATTTTGAACCGGAAAAAGACTGATCAGGGTTGCCTGAACGGTGAAGCTC
>NZ_CAMFHL010000326.1 GCF_945952095.1 uncultured Arsenicibacter sp.
TACACGTAAGGAGTCGTCGGCAGCGTCAGATGTGTATAAGAGACAGGCCTCAACCTATAAGAGCAGATTACTGAGAATGATGAGCACGTGCAGCGTCAGGCTAAACCCGAAAGCCGGCACGATGTATTTCACTGGCAAGGCTCCCAGGATCGGTACCAGCACCGTCAGGAAACCAAGCATCGACGCCAGGAACTGCCAGTCGCCACCGCCAAGGTAGGACATCGACAGCAGAAGAGCAGGCGATAAAATGCAACCCTGAATCATCATCGCGGTTGCCGCCCAGCCTGTACGTGTGAACTCTGCTTTCTCAATAAATGTATGATATTTTGCCATGAAACCGGTTTCGGTTTCGTGAGCATATGATGTTGTCGTTTGGGTAATCATGGCCGTACTGTGTTGTCTTGTGATGAAGCAAAAGTACAGCACCGGCAGGGCCATATATATGACTACCCTCATACATCGGTATGATTGCGCTATTCGACGCGGTAGGCCACCAGCTTATTTTTCAGAAACGTCGGCACAATGATCAGTTTCTCTTTGGCGACGTATTCAATATCGGCGCAGTTGCTTTTCTGTTCGCGGGTATCCAGCAATTGCTCCTTATTGCCTTCCGCAGTTACGAAGAAAATCTGTCCGCTCCAGTCTGAGACAAAATAGTCTTTTCCATCCGTCACGATCCCATCGGTATTCGCCATACCGTCGGCAATGGTCATGAAGGTTTTGGTCTCCGTGTCCAGTACCCGCAGGGCCCCGATCTTTGTTGACCCGACCATCAGCCGGTTCTTTTTCACGGCCAGCAAGCCGTTTGGCCGGTTCAGTTCTTCGCCCTGCATCCAGACTTCCCACTTGCCGTCTTTCAGGCGGTAGATTTTGTCGAAGCGGTTATCGGAGACATATACCGTTCCGTCGTTTGCTATGGTCACATCGTTCAGGAACGCGTTTTTCGGATCGGGCGCATCCCACGTCTTCTCGGCCTGACCGGTTTCGAGGTTGATGGCCACGAGCCGGTAGATATCGGTCACATACAGCATGTTTTTGTAGATACCCATGCCTTTCGGTGCGTTAAGCCCGGATGTCCAGCGGAGGTTCTGGATCTTGCCATCCAGCGATACTTTTGAGATGAAACCGCTGCCATCCAGGGCATCAGCTTTGCCGTCGATGTTGGCTACGTACAGGATTTTGCTGCGTTTGTCGTAGAGTACGGACTCCGGAACCCGAAGCGTAGTATCTGTTTCCCAGACTTTTACCAGTTTTTTGGGCTTTGGCTTCGCTTCGGCCATGAGACAGGCCATGCCCATCAGGGTCCACAAGATGAGGTATTTTGTTCGCATTTTTTGTACTGCTTAGTTTTCCGCAAAACAAGCAGAGATTAAAAATGCTTGCAAATTATCTGTGCGAATGTTAGTTAATTAACCGGGATCGGAGGGTAGTTTATCATTATTCGAAGATGGAGACAACAGGCACAAAAAACTGGCAAACAATTTGATAATGAGAATGTTCAATGCGTGATAAAAAACTTAGTCAACTCATGAATTCTCAACACAATGTACTGGTTTCCGCACCCTTAGCTACGCGGGAACTCAAGCAAAGCATCCGGGACATGATCCGGCTCCAAACCAATTATCAACTATCTGACGAGCTATTCTGGGAGGTCTTTAACACCCGCGTTCTACTGAATCAGGACGTGAATGTCGATGCCTTCATCCGCGAACTTCAGCACTCATCTCCGCATGGTCAAGCTTAATCCGGTACGGTACGAAAAAGCGCTATCCCCCCAGGTTAGCGCTTTTTTGGTTTTTATACGATACCGCCCTATCTCTTAGTAATATTACTTTTCTGCTTTCTATATAAATTTCCTTCCTTTCATCTACGCGCTTTACTATTAAAAATACCAGTTAATAACCAACAATATTACTGGTATTCAGAAGCTTACAGCAACTGCACTGTAAAATATTGATATACACCTTATTACTATATTATATACACCCTGTCTTTTTCATAATTCTATATGTGGCTTTGTTGCATTTTATCAAAAGTAGTGACACTTTAGGGTTATATTTAACCAAAAGGTAAATAATAGCCTTTATGTTAGTTCACACTTACCAATTAACAAAAACAAATTCTATACACTACGTTTATGACTCACTATTACAGGTTGCGCGATTACTTCTGTTATTTACTAGGTGTGTGTTTTATGGTATGCCTTACGCATATCGTAAACGCGCAAAGTTCTCCATCGCCCACTATTGTTTCGGGGGCTTATTTCACCGGAACATCTTCCCTGACTTATCCGGGAACGTCACAGGATGATCTGACAGAGCCAATTTACGCCAGGGGCGTAACTACACAAGATCCCGGGCCAACACAACTGAGTTTTGCATTTGACAAAACAGAAACTACCCTTACCCTCCCTATCCAGCTTACACTTGTAACGAGCGCCTCAAAAGCCACTGTCTGCATAAACGGATCGGCCACGCTTTCCGTAACCGCAACGGGCGGGTCAACACCATATACCTATACCTGGAATGCCCCCTCCGGCGCATCCATTAGCGGAGCTAATAATACCAGCACTATCTCTGTGAATGCCCTGACGTCGGGGCTCAAAACCTTCACGGTCACCGTTACCGGCTCGGGCGGCAGCCCGGTCAGTACCAGTACTGTCAGCTTCGACGTTGATAATCCGACCGCCAGTATTTCGCCGAACACAAACCTCACCTTTTGCGAAGGCAGCAGCCTGACACTTACCAGTTCGGGCGGCAATAGTGTCACCTATCTATGGAACACAGGTGATACGGGTGCTTCAATCGTTGTCAGTATAAGTCAACCCTACTCTCTAACAATTACTTCGCCCTCGGGCTGTACAGCAACCGCCACCGTAAATGTCACCCGCTACAACCGGCCAACGGCTACGGTTTCGGCCCTACCTAACCTCACCGTCTGCGAGGGTCAGAGTGTTACGCTGACTGCCACTATCGGAGGGACACCGGCGCGGATTGCTACGACGAAAGCCCCACCCCCTGTTTCCTACAGCTGGTCGACGGGCAGCAATACAGCCTCAACCATTTTTACACCAACGAGCAATTCGGTCATCAGCCTGACGGTCAACGATGGGGTTTGTACGTCGCTGCCGATCAATACCAGCATCACCGTAAAATCAGTCTCGTCCGTCAGCATTACGGCGGCTCCCTCAGCTACGATTACCTGTGGTCAGCCGAGTGTCACGCTGACCGCCAGCGGCAGCAGCGGCTATACCTGGAATGACAACTCAACGGCGGCCACCCGCGTGGTCAGTGTTTCGGGCGTATATTCGGTGACCGCCACCGGAAACGGCTGTTCGACCACGGCAACAACCACCGTTTATGGGAACACCCTCACCCCGACCATCTCCATCAGTCCCTACGTATTGCCCAATCTGACGATTTGCGCAGGCAATAATCTTACGCTGACGGCCAGCGGCGCCGGTGCTGGCGGGTCTTACCGCTGGAATACCAATGAAACAACCGCCGCTATTAGTGTCAGTGTAACCAATACCTATTCCGTGACCGGCACCACCGCGTCTGGCTGTAGTTCTGTTACATCGGTCTTCTTTGATGCCCGCAGTTTGCCCACGGCCAGTATTTCTGCCTTGCCGGCTCTGACCGTCTGCGCCGGTAAAAGTGTTACCCTGACGGCAACCGGCCTGCCGGGCGGATTGTCGCCACGGATCGCCACTACCTTTTCCGCACCGTCTTTACTATTCAACTGGTCGACGGGCAGCACCGGCGAAACAACAATTTTCACCCCGACCAGTAGTACGGTGATTAGCCTGACCGTCAATGACGGTGCCTGTACCGGAACAACTACCGCCACCATTACGGCTAAGGACTCGCCGACCGTCTCGATTGGTGCATCAGCGACCGTATTATCCGGGGGACAAAGCGCTACCCTGACCGCTTCGGGGGCCGACAGCTATACGTGGAGTACGAGTTCGACAGCGAACCCGATTACCGTTTCGCCGGTTTCCACCACGGTTTATTCGGTGAGCGGAACCCACAGCGGCTGCGTCGGGATGGCCAGTCAACAGATCACGTTTGGGTGCGATGATCCTGTTGCCAAAGCGATCTCGGCAACCGTGGTCAGCGTTTTAGGCCCCAACAATTGCGCTGTGACTATTCAGGGATTGGGAACGGGCAGTTCCTTTGTGATTACCGGCCCTAACGGATATGTGTTCAGCAGCGTTTACAGACGTATGGGAACCTATCCCTTGCCAGCTGCCGGTGTAAGACAGCCGGGCATATACACCTTCACCGCCAGTGCAATTAATGCCTGCGGTCAGGTTTATTCCGACTCAATTACCTATGTGGTGACGGGGACGGCTTGTCCGTAAATAAAAGACCTTCCAGGAAGGTCTAAACTTCCTGGAAGGTCTTTTATCAGCATTTTTCATAACCGCACCGACAGCAGTTCTTTCGACCGCAGATAAACGTAGGTCACGACCACCAGCGTCAGGCAACCGCCCAGCACGACCGATGGCACTGCCCCCATGGCACTCGCCAGCAGGCCCGACTCAAACGCCCCGATCTCATTAGACGAACTTACAAAAATGCCGTTTACGGCCGCTACCCGGCCCCGCAGGTGATCGGGCGGAAAGATCTGGAGAATCGTTTGCCGGATGATCACACTCACACTATCGAACGCACCTGTCAGCGCCAGCATCAGCAATGAGAGGTAAAAGTTGGTGGACATGGCAAAAATCAGTGTCGAAAGTCCGAAGCCCAGCACCGCCAGCAGCATGTTCCGCCAGGCATTGTTGATGGGCGGGAAACGGGTCATGACAATCATGGTCAGCA
Organism: uncultured Arsenicibacter sp.; assembly: GCF_945952095.1. Lineage (GTDB taxonomy): Bacteria > Bacteroidota > Bacteroidia > Cytophagales > Spirosomataceae > Arsenicibacter. The sequence continues at coordinate 4,830 of NZ_CAMFHL010000326.1, forward strand.
CGGCTCCCACCGATGGCGCGGCCCGCAGGAAACCCAGCCCTTCGGCGCCGACCTTCAGAATGTCTTCGGCAAACACCGGCAGAATGGCTACCACCCCGCCGAACAAAACCGCTGCCAGATCGAGCGAAATGGAATAAAATACGATCTTGGTTTTAAACACAAAGTCAAATCCTTCTTTCAGACTATCCCACAAACTGACCGCTGCGCCATCCACCGGTGTCGGCACTGGCTTTGATTTGATCATCGACAGCAGGATGTAGCAGACCACAAACAGAGCGATGATGACAATCAGCGTATGATCGAGGCCCAGCCAGTTGTAGAGAAAACCGGCGATGCCCGGGCCAATGATGGCCCCCGCCTGCCAGAACGAACTGCTCCAGGTCGATGAGTTAGGGTAAAGTTCGCGGGGGACCAGGAACGGTTTCAGCGATGAGCTGGCCGGCGAATAAAAGCCTTTGGCGGCTCCGATCAGCATCAGCACGCCGTAAATAATGCCCAGTTGCGCAGTCTGGCTCATCTGCCCGACCACCGACGGCTGAAATACCAGGTACAGAATGACCGATCCCAGCATGATCACCAGCAGGCTTTGTTGCAGAATCCGGCGTTTGTTGCGCCGGTCGGCGAGGTGCCCGCCAAACAGTGAAATCGCAATAAACGGCACCGCTTCGGCCAGCCCGACGAGGCCAAGCGCAAGCGGTTCGTGCGTAAGTTTATACAGTTCATAACCCAGAATCACCTCCTGCATCAGCAAGGTAGCGGTGATGAGAAAACTGTTGGCCACAAAAAAACGGAAATCGGGTATTCGTAACGCAGCGTAGGGGTCAGCCATTCCAGAGAAGCCGGCAGTCCGGCAGTAAATTGCAGATAAACCAAGGCACCTGAATCGTCAGGGGTTATTTAGTCAACAATTCTGCGTTCACTCAGTTCCGTTTAGCGTTTTTTTTTAGGTTTGTGAAATTTGGTTGGCACGTGCATCATCTATGTAAAAACCCATATGCCGAAAATTACCCTGCTTCTCTTTTCACTAATTTGTCTCAACAGCTGTCAACACGCTTTCCGGACCGGCAAACCGGTGAATCCTTCAGCAACAGTTCTTCTCTTTCCTGTGTATGTTCAGATAAAGCAACATAACCCGCAACAACAGGAAACAACTGTTGACACAAATCTTTCTCAGCAAAAAGAACTATTGTTCAATCAATTAACAGAAAGAACATTAACCGCCCGATACAAAACAATACTTGCGAAACCTGACCCGGCTACCCGTGATTCGCTATGGTCAGAGTTGTTTACGGTATTCGGCGAAATTGGCAAGCAAGGGCATATCCGTCGGATTGTGTTGCCCCCTACGGTAAAGAAGCTCATGGATCAGTCTGATGCCGGTGTTGCCTTTGGTCTGGTCCATCTTGGCACAACCGGCCCGGATCAGACAGGCTATCTGATCAATACCAGTGTCATATTCGACCGGAAAACGGGGTCAGTTATCCGGTACGGTTCCAATGTGCTGGAGAAACAATACCCGAAAAACGATAGTGTCATTATCCGGCTGACGGAGCAACTCATTAACCGGCAAATGAGGTAGCAGGATGTCAAAGACTCAGCAGCTGCACCTCAACGCGGCGGTTCTTTTCCTTGTTTGTTTCGTCGTCGTTCGGCGCGGCGGCCTTGTCGGGGCCTTTCCAGATAACCTCCATCTGCTGCTCCGGAATGCCCTTCATGCGCAGGTAACCGGCCACAATTTTGGCCCGGTACTCCGACAGCACCATGTTCGGCTGACGCGGACCAACGTTGTCGGTATAGCCCGTAATCCGGATTTTCCAGTCAGGGTGTTTTTGCAGGGAACCGGCAATAACATCCAGCGGCGGCTTGTTGTCGGCCCGTAAGTCGTAGCTGCTCTGGTCAAA
>NZ_CAMFHL010000327.1 GCF_945952095.1 uncultured Arsenicibacter sp.
ATTGCCTCTTGTCTCGTGGGCTCGGAGATGTGTATAAGAGACAGGTGGTATCCGCCCGTTCCGTCCGGAATTTCTGCCGGAAAACGAGCCGATGAGCGATGACGGCGGCGCCAACGGTGTCTTCATGATCGGTGATAAAGGCCTGATGATGTGTGGCATGTATGGCCGCGATCCGAAAGTATTCACGAAAAAAGGCGAGAAATTCGAACTGTCGGCCGAAGAAGTTGCCCGCCAGAACGATAAGACTTATCCGGAATACGGCCACCAGGTATTGTGGACCAATGCCTGCAAAGCCGGCTTCAACAGCAAGGAGCACAAAGAGCTGACATCGTCGTTCGACTTTGCCGGCCCGCTGACCGAATCTGTTCTGATGGGTAACCTTGCTATCCGGAGCTACAATGTGCGGACAGCCCGCAACGGCGGTGGCTTCGACTACCCTGGCCGCAAAAAGCTGACATGGGACGGCAAAAACATGAAGATCACGAACTTCGACGAAGCGAACCAGTTCGTTTCCCGTAAATACCGTGATGGCTGGAAGCTGATTTAATGGCGGAGAGCGCAACGCAAAGGGCGTAGGGCCACGGGCAATGATGTCCGGGACTCTACGCCCTTTTTTTGTTAGCATAGTGCAGGGAGCATGGAGCCACCCACTATGCACTACGCTCCAGGCCCTCTGCTCTACACCCCTGCCCCATCAGCGTATAATCGTCAGCGGCCCTTTGTATTGTTTGGTAGTGTACTGAATCAGGTAAAAATAAGTCCCGACAGGCAGATTGTCGCCGTCCCACTGGAAATCCCGGCTCGTCGACCGGAAGACTTCCTTACCCCACCGGTTAAGAATCTGAACAAACCGGAACTGCTCCGAACAGTTGTCGACCGGTAAGGTTGAAATCCGCCAGACATCATTTTTCCCGTCACCGTTCGGTGTAATCACATTCGGAATGCTGACATCGACGGCTGTTGCTGCCGGATTCACCAGGCGTACCTGAACAGCCGTGGTAGCGGTATGATCCGGCTGGCAGCTCCGGTCATCGGCAACAAAGTTGATGGTATAAATCGCTTCGTCTTTACCGTTCAGCATGTCGCAGGTCGGTCGCCAGCTAAAGCCGGACGTAAGCATCGGTACCCCGTTTTTATCGGCAAACTTCGCCCCTAACGCTCTCGGATCGAAGCCCTGTCCCTGCATTTTCATCGTCAATGAATCCCGCTCCGGATCATTGGCAAGCACAGTAAAGCGGATAGATGTAGTATCGGTCGGACTGACTACCATCGTTACGATTGACTGGCTGAGCGACGTGGTAATGACGGGTTGCTGACTCGGCTTGCCAATAGCCGCAAGGTTGACCGTTACAGTGTCGCTGTAGGTGCGGTTGCACCGTTGTTTGGTCACGATAAAATCAACAATATACTCTGGTCGGGTCGCCTGGGCGCACAGTGGGTTCCAGACAAACCTGGGCGAGACCTTACCGGTGCCGCTGGTGGTCGTAAACGACATGTTAGCCTGAGACAGCGTAAATCCCCGCCCGATAGCCTGTACCGAAATCACATCTCCGTCGGTATCCGTCCCGATCGCATTAAAACTCAGCGACGACCCCACTGTAATGCTGGCCTTGTTATTGGTCAGATTGGTGACTATATCCGGTCGGTTTACCGGTTCGGGCACAATCCGGACCTGCACATAGAGCGTATCACTCAGCCCCTGCGGACAGCTTTCGTCAACGGCCCGGATGGCCAGCGTGACCACTCCTCCGTTCCCGACGCATTTTCCGAAGCAGAACCGCGATTTCAGCGTATCGGATTTACTCCGGATAATCATGTCCGTAGCCGAAAGCGACAATCCGGGGAGCGTACCGCTGGCATTGACGATGGTTACCCGCTGATTGAGATCCGGATCCGTAACAAACAGGTCAAAGCAATTCTGGTCTTTTTCCTGAATGGTAATGACTGTACCTTCTTTATAAAACTCCTTTTGCCCCTCAAGCTTCATGGCTATTTTGGGCGGATTATTTATCGGACAATCGAGGACTTTCAGCTGAAAATCGCGCCGGACACGACCGATACGCACCGGCGCCTGGCCCGGAATCCGCCGGTATTCGTCTACTTCAACGGAAAAGACATACAAGCCTGTCGTACCGGCAACAACCGTAAGCAAACCCGTTCGGGGATTGATTTGAAGCGGCAACGATCCGGGAATTGAGTTTCGGTCCGAAATACCATTTACCCAGGTTACATTCGGATACGGACCCGCATCGGCCCTTGGAGGTACTGCCTGACTCGGATTCGGCTGGTTGCGGTCACTATACCCATTGTAGGGTGTTACGATTTTATAAGTAAGACTATCGCCGTCGGGATCGGTTGCGGCAAAACTAAATGTGAACGGCCGGTTGATGCAAATGTAGTCACCGATGGCTTTACCAAATATCGGGGATGTGTTGGCAAACGCTGCCCGCCCTACATAAGGTGCCGGAAACTCCAGGTAAAATACAGAACCTGCCCCGCCCGGATCGGTAATGTTGCTGATGATGTTATTCCGGCAGCAGCGCTCCCAGACCATGTAATAGCCGCCTGTGTCGTTGAAGTCGGACGGAAAAGTAACATCAACGCTGTACTGAATAAGCCTTGTCCGTAAATCTCCGACCGCACAGGACTGGTTGGTATAACTGATCAGTTCCTGACTGACGCGGGGCATGGTAACACTTGCCATGAAGGTATTATCCCGCTTCCGGAAAATGAAAATCGTTACCGTCGGATCGTTAGCCTGAGCATTACCGTTGATATCATCGAAATACATATTCATGTTAATCCGATGGGAATACGGACTGGTTGCTCCCAAATACCGTAGCTCAAATTCACCTCCGACGATGTGTGTTGCCAGCAATTGACGGGGCGCAAAAAGACCTAATAAACAGATTATAAGTACTTTAAAAATTCGTAACGTATAGTTTTGTTGCATAACAATTGGGTTAGGTTTGCATGTGCCGGCTATCCTCTACACTGTAATAATTCCGCAACTTGAAAGCTCAGCGCACGCAGTATCAAAACGACTCCTTAATTTAGCAGTTTTTACAATAGAATATGCGACATAAGACCCATAAACCAGCCGTCCGGTTGGAACGAATCCGCATCGACGATGTGGCCGCAGAAGGCAAATGTCTGGTCCGTACCGACGAAGGCGTTATTTTCGTGGAAGGCCGGCTTGGCGGCCCTGCCGTTGCGCCCGGCGATCTGGTTGATATCCGGATTACCAATACAAAAAAACAATACCGCGAAGCCGTTGTCGAACACGTCCATGAATATGGTCCGGTCCGGACAGAGCCGTTCTGTGAGCACTTCGGGACCTGCGGCGGCTGCAAATGGCAACACATACAGTACACAGAGCAGCTCCGGTTTAAACACCAGCAGGTAGTTGACCACCTGACCCGGATCGGGAAAGTAGCCCTCCCGCCCTTCCAGCCGATTCTGCCATCGGAAGGCAAACAATACTACCGCAACAAGCTTGAGTTTACCTGCGCCGACGGCCGCTGGATGACCGACGCCGAAGTACGCTCCGGCGAACACATTGACCAGCGGGCGGTAGGCTTTCACGTGCCGAAGCGCTTCGACAAGGTACTGCCTATAAAACACTGCTACCTGCAGGCAGATCCATCCAATGACATCCGGCTGGCGGTAGCCAACTATGTTCAGGAACATAACCTGTCGCTGTACAACCTGAAAACCCACCGCGGTTTTCTCCGTACACTGATTATCCGTACGGCCTCTACCGGCGAAGTAATGGTTACCGTACAGGTCGGCGAAGACCATCCCGACGCGCTGAATCAACTGCTCGGCTTCCTGCAAACCAGTTTCCCGCAGATTACCTCCCTTAATTACATCCTGAACCGCAAAATGAACGACAGTTATCAGGATCAGGAGGTTATCAATGTGGGAGGCCGCCCATACATCGAAGAACGGATGGACCCGGGCATCGGCGAACCGCTGACGTTCCGCATCGGCCCGAAATCGTTCTACCAGACCAACAGCGAACAGGCCTATGAGCTCTACCGCATCGCCCGCGACGGTGCGAAGCTGACCGGCGAAGAACTCGTCTATGACCTCTACACCGGTACCGGTACGATTGCCCTGTTTGTGGCGCGCATGGCGAAACGGGTCGTCGGTATTGAATACGTCGAAATGGCGGTGAATGATGCAAACGTGAACGCAAAAATTAACGGCATCGATAATGCGTCGTTTTTTGCCGGCGATATGAAGGCATTGCTGACCGATGAGTTTATGGATACGCACGGGCATCCGGATGTGGTCATCACTGACCCGCCGCGCGCCGGTATGGACGAAGAAGTGACGCGCCAGTTGCTGAAAGCCGCTCCGCAACGGATTGTTTACGTGAGCTGCAATACGGCGACACAGGCCCGTGACCTGGCGATTCTGGATGAACTGTATGAGGTTACCGCCGTTCAGCCGGTTGATATGTTCCCGCACACGCACCATGTGGAAAACATTGTCGTGCTGGAGAAAAGAGCAAAAGAGTGAAAGAGTGAAAGAGTGAAAGGGTAGCATAAACGCCACTCTTTCACTCTTTCACTCTTTCATTATCCCGCTCTTTAAAAAGGCGTCTGCTGGGACGGGTCGGCATGGCCGAAGTTAGACAGGTCATTGGCCTTGCTGCGGAACGTACCACCTACCGGTGGTGCTGCAGGCGCATCAAAACTGCTTAGTCCCGATACGTTGCTGCCGAAGCCTCCGCCCGGCGGGAAGCCCTGATTAGCCACCGGCTCAAAGTACGTGTCAACGTCGCAGAACTTAGTAAATTTATTGATAAACCGCAGTTGAATCGTATCCAGCGAGCCACTCCGGTTTTTCGCCACAATCACCTCGCCGATACCCATCGTTGAGTTACCGTTCTCATCCTGCGTAATGTTGTAGTATTCAGGACGATACAGGAAGCAGACCATATCGGCATCCTGCTCGATCGAGCCCGATTCACGAAGGTCAGACAGCTGTGGTTTCTTATCACCGCCCCGCGTTTCAACGGCCCGGCTCAGCTGCGACAGGGCAATCACCGGTACGTTCAGTTCCTTGGCAAGGTTTTTCAGCGCCCGCGAAATCGACGCAATTTCCTGTTCGCGGTTACCACCCGACTTCGAGTCACCCGACATCAGCTGGAGGTAGTCAATAACGACCATCTGGATATCATGCTGGGCTTTCAGACGGCGGCATTTTGCCCGGAGCTCCAGAATGGACAGGGCCGGTGTATCATCAATAAAAATCGGTGCTTCCGATAACCGCTGGATTTTATGGTGCAATTGTGCCCATTCATGCGGTGCGAGGCTTCCTTTTTTAATTTTCTCGCTATCAATTTCCGCTTCCGCCGAAATCAGACGATTAACGAGCTGAACGGCCGACATCTCAAGGGAGAAAATCGCCACCGGCTGTCCGAAGTCAACCGCTGCATTGCGAAGCGCTGAAACGACAAATGCCGTATTATGGGTTACGGTCATATCTTCGAGCAGGAACAGGTGATTCCCATCGATGGTAAAGCCGTAATAGTCATCCACTTTATCGTATTCAACCTGAATGCCGGTTACGCGCCAGTCAGCACGGGCCCGTAGCGGCCTTGCCTTTTTGCGCTCAATCCGTACCGGAATTCGGTCCAGATTGCCAAACAGCCGTATCCGGTAAACAGTTGTCTCGTAACCAATCGAACTGATCCTCGCCGTTTTTTCTTTTAACGAAACACGGTAGCCAAGCGTGTCACACAAATACTTGATTTGTTCTGCAAACGCTTTGTTTTTCTGCGTGATTTCGTAACAGTTGAACTCCTCCTGATAATGGCCGTCGCTATCTATCAAACCGGCTAACAGCCTGAGTCTGTTTTCAGTGGAATTTATCAGGTACGCCTGAGGAATATGCTTGTGCTCAATGACATTCATCCCGCGTAGTTCGTTCTGAATACAGAATTCAGAGCGGACACCCCGCTGACCCGTAGTGATTGCGTAGTTGGCAGTTTTACCGGTCTGCTCATATTTTACCAGCGATAAATTGAGCGATTCAGCATAATCCCCCAGATAGCTGATGACTTCCGGATCTACATTTGTAATCCGGGAGCTATAACTGTGACCGTCACCAAGCCAAAGCCCAACAAAATAAGGATCAAGGGCAAGTGCCTGTTCAGAAAACTCGACAGCAACCTTATATCCTTTATAATTCGTCTTAAACTTATCTGATTTCGTCAGATAATCGCGGATCCCGATATTCAGAACCTCACCTTTTGTATGTGGTCCTTCATTCCGGCTTCGTTTCAGCGATAAGATGTGGCTTTCATTAACCCGGTAACTAATACCCTTATTCTGATGAACCCAATACATTCGTTCCCGTCCGCGCGCCAGTGAAAGCACACGGCGTGGTGTTGAATCATCACCCATCAACAGGTCACCAGTCTGAATATCTTCTACGTTTCGAAGGCTGCCATCGAACATGACTACCTTTGTTCCTTTACCTAGGCATTTACCCATCGCCGGCCGCGCGGCCAGAATCACTAATTCGGAACGCTGCCAGCCGGATGTAAGGCGGTCGAGTGCGCTAAAGCCTGAGGGCACACCCGTCAATCCGTCCTTGTTGTTTTTCTTCGTCTCCAGTTCGGCCAGCGCCTGCCGCACGATACTGCTCATGTCGGCATAGTTCTTCTTAATATTCGATTCCGAAATCCGGAACAGCGACTGCTCCGCCTGATCC
>NZ_CAMFHL010000328.1 GCF_945952095.1 uncultured Arsenicibacter sp.
GCGTAATACCAGGTGACGAAACCCAAGGTGACGAAACACCGGCGGCCGCAACTGAATTAAGCATTGATGGTCAGCAGGTTGATGTGACGGGTGATGGTCAGCCGGACGGCGTAGCCATCGATGCAGATCATGACGGGGTTCTTGAAGGCATTGTCCTTGATACAAACCAGGATGGTATCGCTGATGCGTTGATTGTTGATAAGGATGAAGACGGAGTCACTGATGCAATTATGGTTGATACAAATGAGGACGGGACGTTTGAACAGGTATTGGTCGATGTAAATCATGACGGTGGAATGGATGTTGTCGGGGTTGATATGAATGCTGATGGTGCGTTTACAGAAGATGAATTTCAGCCGCTTGCTCAGGATGGTGATACGATAAACGAGGGTGCAAACCAACCTGAACCACTTCCGGATGAGGAGGGCAATGTTGCGCAGGAGGATTATGAAAATAACGGCGATGTTGATGAATGGGCCTGACCGATATGCAGGTAATCTGTACAAACGGAAATTGCAAAGCCACGCTGCGACTGAAAACAGATACGCTTCCGGCGGGTAAACGGTTGCAGGTACGTTGTCCGAAATGTGGGACAATATCCGGTGTGGTTATCCCTGCTGAACCGGTAAAATCAGCGCCGGTGGCCAATAAGACGCTGGTAATCAATCAGGAGTTATCGGAAACGCAGCGTAACCAGGCGGTTGGCCGGCTTGACGTTGAGGTCCCTGCCGGACAGCCCCCGCAACTGCTTCAGCTGAAAGAGGGCCGAAATGTGCTCGGCCGGCAGTCGACGTCAAAACCGGCTGATATAATGATAAATACGCTGGATACGTATATGAGCCGCCGTCATGCCGTTATCGATGTATTCCGGAGACACGATGGCTGCTTTCAATACGTGGTCAGCGACTGCGGCTCCAATAACGGTACGTTTATAAACGAAGTGCGTCGGTTAACGGAGCATGATCAGATATTTCTGAAAAACGGAGATTGTCTGCGGCTGGGTAAAACGAAACTGTATCTCAGAACGGGGGAGGTTGCTGACCTTTCCGAAACGCCGGTTGGCTGAACCTTTCTCTCATGCGGATAACAATTTTTCCGCCGGTAGCCATCAGCGAAACCGGCGGCAGGCAGAATAACGAAGATGCCGTTTATCCCTTACCGGGACTGGCTTCCGTTTCGGACCGGCTCTTCCTGGTTTGCGACGGGATGGGCGGATTGTCGGAAGGCGAACAGGCCAGTTCGCTGACGATATCCGCGATCCGTTCCTTTTTTGCCCAACATCCCGGCCCGGCTACCTTCCCGCTGGTATCGATGGCGGTTCAGGAGGCAGAAAAGGCACTGGAAGCCTACCTGCAGACATTGTCCGCACCGGGAAAAATGGGAACAACCCTGACGCTGCTGCATTTGCACCGGAACGGGGCAACCGTAGCCCATGTCGGTGACAGCCGGATTTATCATTGCCGGGGCAATAACATCCTGTACCGCTCGACGGATCATAAACTGGTGGATGAATGGGTGAAGGAGGGTATACTAACCCCTGAACAGGCAATGGATCATCCGCAGCGAAACGTCATCACCCGGGCGATTCAGGGACGACCCAAGACGCCCGCCCTGGCTGAGGTAAGTATGCTGACGGATCTGCGTCCGGGTGACTATTTTTTTCTATGCTCGGATGGTATTCTTGAACAACTGACAGATGCTGCGCTGACCGGAATTTTGAGTGAGCAGGTATCTGATGAGGTAAAGATGCATACGATTAAGGCCGTTTGCGAAGGCCGGACCGCCGACAATTACTCGGCATACCTGATTCATCTGCAGGCAGTTGACGCGGATGAAAGTCCTTTGTTAACCACTGACAGCCCGGCTGTCGTAAACCCGTTACCCGGGCAGGCTTCAGGATCGGGCGTGGCCCCGACTACCGTATTAGCGGGCCAGCCAGCCAGGAATAAACCTGCCGGAATGTGGTTAAACCGCTTTGTCTGGCTGGCCGGTATGGTGATCGCCTGTATCCTGACCTGGCAGATCAGTTCCTGGTTCCGGGATCGTAAACACCCTGTCATTAAACCATTCCGGCCCCCACAAACTGTTCCGGTACCGAATCGTCCAACAAAATCCAACTAGCTATGCTGCCAGATTCTACCAGACTCTTAGTTATCCTGATCCTGCTTTCTGTGTGTTCAGCTGCCCGGAGTTTCCCCCCGGATGATGCGAAAACCTACGTCGTTATTGCCGCCATCGCCGATTATAAGAACATGACGCCCGGCAACGGTGATCTGAACCTGACTGTCAATGATGCCCGACGGGTGTATGATTTTTTTAAAAAAAGAGTACCCGCCAACCAAATGCGTTTCCTGATTAATCAGCAGGCAACCCGGGCGCAGATTTTAAAGCAGTTAGAGTATCTGTACAGTTTTGCCCGCCCTCAGGACCGCGTCATCTTTTATTTTTCAGGACATGGCGCTCCAGGCATCTTTGTGCCTTACGACTTTGATAACAGCGAGGCCACCAGCCTGTTGCATGAGGATGTAAAAGCGACGTTTAAGCGGTGTCCGGCAAGGACCAAACTCTGCATTGCTGATGCCTGTCATTCGGGTTCAATAACCAAAGCAAGGGGCCTCGGAAACCGCTCTGTGCTGAAGGGCAGTAAATCGGGTATTATGCTGCTGATGTCCTCCCGTGACAATGAAACCTCCATTGAACTGCCCGAGCTGAAGCAAGGTTTATTCAGCTATTACCTCATTCAGGGCCTCGATGGAAAGGCCGACCCGAACCGCGATCACATTATTGATGCCAGAGAGCTTTTCAACTATCTGAGTAAAAATGTGGTGGCCCATGCCCGCCGGAAACAGCACAGCCAGCATCCGGTGGCCTACGGACGATTTGATAATTCTATGCCCATTGTAAATACCCGCTAATTTTCAGGATCATGAACGGACAATTAACAACGCCGCCGGGAACAATACTCGACTATAAATTAGTACATGAACTCGGCAAAGGCGGGCAGGGTACAGTTTATTACGCCGAAAACGCCCAGGGGCAGCCGGCCGCCGTAAAAATTCTTAACGCCGAGTTTTCGCAGAATGCCGATTTGCGGCAACGATTCATGCGGGAGGCGCAGATTATGGTGCAGCTCAGCCACCCGGGTATCGGTAAGGCCTATCATTTTTACCAGGACAGTGAACGGGTTGCGATTATTATGGAGTATCTGCAGGGCGAAGATCTGCAGGAAATGCTGAACCGCCACGGGGCGGTCATGCCTCAGAAAGCTATTGAATGGTTCCGGCAAATCCTGACGGCCTTTCAGTATGCGCACGATCGGGGTGTAGTGCACCGGGATATTAAACCGAGCAATATATTTCTTACGCGGAACGGGGCCGTTAAGGTGCTGGACTTTTCAATTGCCAAAATGATTGATCCGGAGGCCACCCAAATGAGCCTGACCGGCCCGATGATGACCCTGGGTACACCGTTGTACATGAGTCCCGAACAGATTACGTCGCCGCGCTCGGTAGATTACAGAGCCGATATTTATTCGTTAGGTGTATTGTTGTATACCCTCCTTGCCGGGCAGGCACCGTTCGGCAGTACGGAAGATTCACATTTCAGCCTGCACCAGCAGATTGTCAGCACCCCGCTGCCACGGCTGGCCGGTATTCCTGATAAGCTGAACGCCATTATTGCCAGGGCTACCGCTAAAAAACCGGAGCTCCGGTATACAGCGTGTTCAGCCTTTTTACTGGACCTGGAGCAGGTGTATTCACACGGTCCCGTCGTGACGGTTCAGCCGGGGGGCATCCGTACAAATCCTGGCCCGGGCAGTAAACCGGTTCCTGCGGGGACGTCGGGAGAGTATTTTCCGCGGGTGCATATGTTATGGATATCGTTTCTGGCGCCGCCGGTTGGTGCGTGGCTGTTGAGCCGGAACTTCAGGGCGTTTGATTTCCCGGAACTGTCCCGTACCTGGCTGTATGTTGCCGCTGGCTGGGCGTTCAGCCTTCTGATTCTGTTCTCAGTTTTTCACATTATCCTGCCGTCCGGTGTACAGCTGGTCCTGAACGGCGCCTTCCTTTACTATGTACACCAGACAATTGAAACCCACCTGAAGGGGAAAATGGAAAATGCCGGAACCTCCGGGCTGATGCCGGCGGGCGTCTGGAAAATAATTGGCTTGTGTCTGCTCTATTTTTTCGGATTAGGCTTTCTCATAGCACTTGATTTTTCCTGAGAGAAATTATACTGTCAGGCATATACCGTTGTGCGCTGAGGGTATCGGGCCGGATTAATCCGGACTACGTATGGCACAGGGACAATTATTTTTTATAATACCTGTAAAAAAAAGCACCCGGAAGGTGGTCAGCCTTAAGCAGAATTAAAAACGAGTTAAAGGCTTGTACTTCGATTCACCGAAAAGATAAACATGACATAGTGTTTATTTGATCGCCGGAATTTTCCTTTCCAGATGAATTATTGCACTTTTTCTTTATCACCTAAGCTGTAAAAAAGGCACATCATGTTTAATGTGCCTTTTTTTAATTTTTAAGCCCTGTTATTCATCACGGGTTACATACTTATGATGTAAATGGGTTTTAATTTTTCTAATGTTTTCTAATTTCTCTCTCATATCGTTTTAAAGTGGCATGACTTGATTTGTACATCCTGATACAGAAACAAGTTATGAGACGCCGGTATTTTCCTTCGATATTACTTTATGCCTTCGGATTGGCACTGGCTCTTTCGCTGACGTATAATGGGTTCCTGCTCTACGAACAAAGCCGCCTGAAAAGTATGACCGAATATGGTCTGGGCAGTGCCGTTCCGCCGATCGATCCCATTAACTGGCAACAGCAGCTTTCAGACTGTGAGCATGCCAATCAGCTTAAGGACAGTCTGATCAGGCAGCTGGAGCAGGCACCCAACGCCCCCCCTCAGGTAGTAGACACGTCGCAGCACGCTGCCGCACGATAAACGCTGACCCTTCTAATCATTATCAATCAGTCAGCAGGCACAATGCCGGTGACTGGCTTAAAACGGGAATACAACCTTTACGAATCAGAATCTCCTGTAAAAAAATCAGACTACCATGAAAAGATTGCTTATCCTGTTGGGTTTCGTTGTTGTTATCTGCAACACGGGCTGCCATACAGAAACGGAAGAAAAAGAAGAAGAAAAAGAATTTCTGGTGTCCAGTCCGCTTCAGCGTGACACGACCGTTACCAATCAGTTTGTCTGTCAGATTCATGCGTATCAGCATATTGAGCTGAGAGCGCTGGAAAAAGGATATCTGCAGAAAATTTTTGTGGACGAAGGACAGGCTGTCCGGAAAGGTCAGCTGATGTTCCAGATCCTGCCGATCCAGTATCAGGCTGAGTTACAGAAAGCACAGGCCGAGGCAAACTTCGCCGATGTAGAATATAAGAATACCAAACTGCTGGCCGACAGCAACATTGTCTCGAAAAACGAACTCGCCCTGGCAAAAGCCAAACTGGATAAGGCTAAGGCAGAAGTATCGCTGGCACAGGTTCACCTGGGCTTTACCGAAGTGCGGGCGCCGTTCGACGGGATCATGGACCACTTCCAGGTGCGGCTGGGAAGTCTGGTAGACGAGGGCGATCTGCTGACGACGCTGTCAGATAATAGCCAGATGTGGGTATACTTTAACGTCCCTGAAGCGGAGTACCTGAACTATAAAACACACGCCCAGCAGGAAAACCTGAATCATGTGAACCTGCTGCTGGCGAATAATCAGGTTTTTAATCAGCCTGGTGTGGTAAAAACCATCGAAGCCGACTTCAATAATGAAACCGGTAATATCGCGTTCCGGGCAACATTCCCGAACCCGAACGGACTGCTCCGCCATGGCGAAACCGGTAATATTCAGATGACACTGCCGCTGAAAAACGCCATGATCATTCCGCAGAAGGCCACTTTCGAGGTACTGGAGAAAAAGTATGTCTATGTGATTGACAAAGATAATAAGGTTCGCTCGCGGGAAGTCGTAATCGGTGCCGAGCTGCCCCACATCTTCGTTGTCCGGTCGGGCCTGAACAAAGACGACAAAATCCTGCTCGAAGGCTTACGCCAGGTAAAAGAAAACGAAAAGATCCACTACAAATTCGTGAAGCCTGAATCGGTGGTATCTAACTTAAGTCTGTATGCCGAGTAATCAGCGATTCTAACCAGCCGAAGACATGTTTAATAAATTCATACGCAGACCTGTATTCGCTATCGTGATTTCGATTATGATAGTCTTTATAGGTGTACTGGCAATCCGGCAGCTGCCTATTTCGCAGTTCCCGGACATTGCCCCCACAACGGTCAATATCTTTATCGCTTACCCGGGTTCCAGTGCGGACGTACTGGTGAAATCTACGCTGATTACGCTCGAACAGGCAATCAACGGGGTACAGGACATGCGTTACATTGCCACCGATGCCACGAGTGCCGGTGAAGCTACCCTGCGGATTATCTTTGAGCCCGGGACCGACCCCAACGATGCAGTCATCAGGGTGAAGACCAGGGTTGACCAGGTGATGCCGCTGCTGCCTGAACTCGTTCAGCGCGAAGGGGTTATCATCACGCCTATCCAGCCAAGCATGTTGATGTACGTCAATCTCTATTCGAAAGAAAAGAGCATGGACGAAAAATTCCTCTTCAACTACGCTACCGTTAAAATGATCCCTGAAATTCAGCGGACAAAAG
>NZ_CAMFHL010000329.1 GCF_945952095.1 uncultured Arsenicibacter sp.
GGACTACCCGGCGTCAGTGTTGTACTGAAGGGAACCACAAAAGGCACCACTACCGATGCAGACGGTAATTTCAGACTGGCGGTTCCAAACGCAAACGCCGTGCTGGTCTTCAGTTTTGTCGGCTATGAATCCCGTGAGCTGACTGTGGGGAACCAGACCACCATCAACATCAGCCTGAAAGCAGACGCGCGGGCGCTGAATGAAGTGGTAGTGGTTGGCTACGGAACCCAGAAAAAGGTGAACCTGACCGGCGCAGTGGATCAGGTGACGAGCGAAGTACTCGAAAACCGCTCACTGCCAAACCTCTCGCAGGGCCTGCAAGGGGTGATTCCGAACCTGAACCTGACCATGGGCGACGGGAAACCCACCCAGTCGCCACGCTACAACATCCGGGGGACAACCTCGATTGGTCAGGGTGGTAATGCACTGGTGCTCATCGACGGTGTTGAAGGTGATCCGAGCCGGTTGAATCCCAATGACATTGCGTCTATTTCGGTACTGAAAGATGCGTCATCGGCGGCGATTTACGGCGCGCGGGGCGCGTTCGGTGTGGTGCTGATCACGACCAAAAGTCCGGTTAAGGATCGTACCAGCGTAACGTATTCGCTCAACCGTTCGATCAAGAGCCCGACAACGGTACCCGATTTCGTAACCGACGGCTACACCTTCGCCAAAATCTTTAACGAGGCATGGACAGCGTGGAATGACTATTCGCAAACGCCGCAGAACGTCAACAAAACGGTGCGGTTCTCCCCTGCCTATCTGGCCGAACTAGAGCGCCGGTCGAAAGACCCGGGCCTGCCACAGGTCGAAGTGGGCAGCAACGGCGAGTACGTTTACTACGCCAATACCGACTGGTATAAGGAACTGTACAAAAAGAACCTGAGCGCTACAGAACATAACCTGTCGTTCTCGGGCAGCAGCGGCAAGTCAGATTTTTACGTTACCGGCCGCTATTACGGCCAGGAAGGTTTGTTCCGCTATAATTCAGACGATTACCGGATCCTGAGCGTACGGGCCAAAGGTTCGATCCAGCTGTATCCGTGGCTGAAAATCACCAACAACGCCGACTTCTCCTCGATGAAATACCATAACCCGCTGAACGTCGGTGAGGGAGGCAGTATCTGGCGGAACATCTCGGACGAAGGCCACAATATGTCGCCGATGTTCAACCCCGACGGTACGCTTTCGTACTCGGCGGCCTATACCGTCGGTGACTTCTGGTACGGCAAAAACGGGATCGACATGGATAAGCGTGTGTTCCGGAACACCGCGGACTTTGCGTCGCAGTTCTTTAACGACAAGTTCCGCGTAAAAGGCAACTTTACGTTCCAGAACACGGATGACAACGAATTCCGGACACGGGTGCCGGTACCGTACAGCCGCAAACCGGGGGTTATTGAGTACGTCGGTACCAACACCAACGACCTCCAGAATATTTACCGCGAAACACTCTATACCGCGTCTAACCTCTACGCGGAGTATGAGCCGAACTTCAGCCCGAATCACTATGTGAAGGTGCTGGCGGGCTATAACTACGAACAGTCGACCTACAAGCGGCTGGAAGCGGTCCGGAACGGGTTGATTTATGAAGGTGCACAGGACATTAACCTCGCCCTCGGTCAGTCGATTACGACCAGTGGCGGCTGGGAAAAGTGGGCTGTAGTGGGTGGCTTCTACCGCCTGAACTATGGGTTTAAAGACCGTTACCTGCTCGAACTGAACGGCCGCTACGACGGATCATCAAAATTCCCGTCGGGCGAACGCTATGCCTTCTTCCCGTCGGTATCGGCCGGCTGGCGCGTCTCGAATGAGCCGTTCTGGAAAGTATCACCGCGCTTTATTACCGACCTGAAACTGCGGGCGTCCTACGGCTCCCTGGGTAACGGCAGCATCGGCTCATATGCCTTCCAGGAACAGTTTTCGATTGCCCAATCGGGCCGCATCCTGAACGGTGTCCGCCCGCAACGAACCAGTCAGCCGGGCGTATTACCGGACGGCCTGACCTGGGAAACGTCAACGACGCAGGACCTGGGCATCGACATGGGCATGTTCAACAACCGCCTCCAGCTGACCGCCGACGCCTACATCCGCAAAACAACGGATATGTTTACGGTGGGTATGACGCTGCCGGCCGTATTCGGCACCGGCGTACCAAAAGGAAACTACGCCGACATGACGACCAAGGGCTGGGAAGCGGTTCTGAGCTGGCGCGACAAATTCACGGTATCGTCGAAGCCGCTGAACTATGAACTGCGCCTGACGATGGCCGATTACCAGGCAACCATCGACCGTTACAACAACGCCGACAAAAAGCTGAGTGATTACTACGTGGGGCAGAAAGTAGGCGAAATCTGGGGCTTCGAAACCGCCGGCTTCTTTACCTCGGCCGATGATATCAAAAACTCACCGAAACAGACGCTGTACAAAGCCTCGAACACCGGCCAGTTGCTGCCGGGTGACATCAAGTTCCGTGACCTGAACGGCGACGGCGTGATCAACAACGGCGACAATACGGTCGGCAATCCCGGCGACCGCAGAATCATCGGTAACGCCACACCGCGCTACACCTACGGTATCATGGCGGGAGCTGACTGGAATAACTTCTTCTTCTCGGCCTTCTTCCAGGGCGTTGGTAAGCAGGACTGGTGGCCGGGTGCCGAAGCCGGTACCTTCTGGGGCCCGTACAACCGGCCGTATAACCGCGTACCGGCCTGGCAGCTGGACAACATGTGGTCGGAAAGCAATCCGGATGCCTACCTGCCCCGTCTGCGTGGCTACACGGCCCAGAACGGTTCCGGTGAGCTGACGCAGACGCAGACCAAATACCTGCAGAACGCGGCTTATATCCGGCTGAAAAACATCCAGATCGGCTATAACCTGCCACGGCAGATCGTGGGCCGGGTCGGGATGAGCAATGCACGGGTGTTTGTGTCGGGCGAAAACCTCTGGTCATGGTCACCGCTGTATCGCCTGACCCGCGACCTCGATGTTGAAAACCTCGGCGGCTCGGATGCTGTCCTGACCTCGGGCACCAGCGGCAACGGCCATAACTACCCGATCCTGAAAAGCTTTACAATGGGGCTGTCAGCCACGTTTTAACTACTACTCAACTTGTCATTACTCATGAAAAAATATTCTTTCACCCTGTTATTTGCCGGCCTGTTGCTGGCGGGGTGTAACGACTTAAACCAGGTTCCTGAAGCAACGGCTTCCCGCGATGCGGTGTTCGGCAGCGAGAAGGGTCTGGACTTATACGCCAACTCATTTTACGATAACCTGCCGGGAGCCAGCGACATTCACCAGAGCGACGCCATGGCCGACTATGCTGCCCGGACGCAGGTGCCTGATTTCCTGCGGGAAGGCGCGTTCGGTCCGCGTCAGAGCTCGGGCTGGTCGTGGACGGCCCTGCGGAATATCAACTATTTTATCGCCAACAACACCAACCCCGCGGTACCGGTTGAGATCCGCCGCCATTACAACGGGCTGGCGCGCTTTTTCAGGGCGTATTTTTACTTCGACAAGGTAAAACGCTTCGGCGATGTGCCCTGGATCAACACCCCGATGAACGTAACGGATCCGGCCCTGTTTAACGGCCGCGACCCGCGCACTTTGGTGATGGACTCCGTATTGGCCGATCTGAACTATGCTACGCAAAACATCCGGACAACGACCGACAACAGCCGCAGTCTGATCACGAAATATGTTGCCCTGGGCTTCAAATCGCGGGTTTGTCTGTTCGAAGGCACGTTCCGCCGTTACCACAAAAGCTATAATCTGGGCAGTACGGCCGAGAAATGGCTGAATGAAGCGGTCTCGTCGGCCACGACCGTAATGACCGAAGGCGGTTTCAGCCTGAACGAAACGGGCGGTACCGATAAGTCGTACCGGCAGCTGTTTATCAACAAAACGCCGGTGACCAATGAGGTGATGCTGTCGGCGGTAGTAGATCCGGCACTGAGCGTCTACAACGATGCCAACTGGTGGTGGACCAGCGCGACCTACGGGGCCCGCGTCAGTTTCATCCGCACGTTTATCAATACCTACCTGAACATCGACGGCACGCCGTTTACCGGCAAGCCGGGCTACGAAACCATGACGTTCATGGACGAGGTTAAAAACCGCGACAAACGCCTTCAGCAGACCATCCGGATGGGCAACTATACCCGGATCAACGGGGGCGCGACCGAACCGGGACTGCCGGTGTTTTCCTACACCTACACGGGCTACATGCCGATCAAGTGGTCGCTGGACGATACGTACTATGACGGCGGTTCGCGGAACGATAACTCGATTGCGATGATGCGCTACGCCGAAATCCTGCTGAACTACGCCGAAGCAAAAGCTGAACTGGGAACCCTCACTAACGATGACTGGACAAAAACAGTCGGGGCGCTGCGGAAGCGGGCAGGCATTACAGCCGGCCTGACAACAAAGCCAACCGTGGTCGATCCGTACATGAAAGCCAACTACTTCCCGGAAATCAGTGATCCATCACTGATGGAAACCCGGCGCGAACGGGGCATTGAGCTGGTCCTGGAAGGATTCCGGTTCTACGACATCGTTCGCTGGAACCGTGGCCAGCTGATGGAACAGACCTGGAACGGTTTCTACGTACCGGCCCTCGACAAACCGCTCGACCTGAACGAAGACGGCAAGAATGACGTGGTGTTCTATAAGGTGAAACCTGCTACCCAGCTGGCTGGTGTGACCTACATCAACGTCGCCGAAACGATCAACGGGGTACCGAACCCGCAGCGCCTTAAGAACGATACCTACGGCGAACTAACGTGGCTGACCAATATTCCGCGGAAATGGGAGGAAAAACACTACCTCTACCCGATCCCCGAAACAGACCGCCTCATGAACCCGAAACTCGGCCAGAATCCGGGATGGGAGTGATTAATGGATAATGGATAATGGATAATGGATAATGGATAATGGATAATGGATAATGGATAATTTAAAAAAATGGACGGAAAATCATTACACATTTTACATTTTTCATTACTCATTTTTCATTATCCATTAAGTCAAATGAGTTGATTTAGGGTTGTTTTGTCTTTTCCTGGTAAACCGGCGCCATGTCCGACGTGGCGCTTTACCTTTCCTTTTGTTTTTCAGTACTCTATGAAAAAACTCTTTTTAGCGCTTTGCCTTATGCTGACTCAGGTGGCATTTGCGCAGAAAAATACCCCGATCAATATCGCCAGCTATAACCTGCGGTATAATACACCGAACGACGGACCGAATGCCTGGCCAAACCGGAAGGAAAATGTTAAGGCACTGGTCCGGTACCACGAATGGGATATTTTCGGCACGCAGGAGGGCCTGCGCGGGCAGCTGAACGATCTGGCCGAAATGCCGGAATACACCTTTTTCGGGGCCGGCCGCGACGACGGGAAAGAGGCGGGCGAACACTCGGCAATTTTCTACCGCAAAGACCGGTTTAAACTCCTGACATCAGGCAACTTCTGGCTGAGCGAAACACCCGACAAACCGGGCAAAGGATGGGATGCGACCTGCTGTAACCGGATTTGTTCGTGGGGTAAATTTCAGGATCTGATCACCAAAAAAGAGTTCTTCTTTTTCAGCGTACATTTCGACCATCAAGGCGTCGAAGCGCGCCGCCAGTCGGGCCATCTGATGGTGAAAAAGATGAAAGAAATCGCCGGCAACGCCACCACGATTCTGGCCGGTGACTTTAACTCGACCCCGGAAACGGAACAGATCAAAACGATCCAGACATTGCTGAGCGACTCGAAACTGGTGTCGGTGATGCCGCCATACGGACCGGACGGTACCTTCAACAGCTTTAAGTTCGACGCGCCGATGAAAAACCGGATCGACTATATTTTTGTAAGTAAAAATGTAAAGGTTCTGAAATACGGTGTCCTCACCGACGCCAACGAACAACGATATCCATCCGACCACCAGCCGGTGGTGATTAAAGCCGTTATCGAATAAATCCGTCAGACAGCAAAAGCGGCTGCCCCGATCCGGGAGCAGCCGCTTTTTTATGCCCTGCATTCAGGCAGGCTAGACACCCTGCTGCGCAATATAATCCGCCATATCGAGCAGTGCCTTCTTGTCGGAGCCCTCAATCCGTTTCAGTAATTTACCCTGCTGATCCACCAGAATCACGACCGGGATGGCATTGGTATAACTGAAGAGCTCATGCATAAACAGTTCGGCATCAGGCGTAATGCGGAGCTGCTTCCAGGGCATCTTTTCGGCAGCGAGCGCCTGTTTCCACTTCGCCTCATCGGCATCAACCGTAACTGACACCATATCGACCTGTGGTTTTCCGGCAAAGCGCGTATTAATGGTTTTGAGCGTAGGAATCTCAGCGCGGCACGGTCCGCACCAGTAGGCCCAGAGAATCACGATGGTGTATTTGGCGTCTTTTTCGAGTACCGGTGTTTTCCTGCCGTCCAGCCCGAACAATTCAGTGGTATGATTAAGCTTTTTTGACGAACGGGTTTCCACGAAATGCAGCAGTTCCTTACCGGTTTTGCTGTCCTGCACCTCTTTATCAAAGGCCGCAAACAAGATCGCATCGGGTTAGTGGTTTTTTCGGGTGATGCTTTCTCCCTCGCGCCTCTCACGACCGATTATGATTTGTTACAATCGTATTTGAATGACATCTCCTTTGAGATGATTGAATCGCGAGGCACCGCAATTG
>NZ_CAMFHL010000330.1 GCF_945952095.1 uncultured Arsenicibacter sp.
CGAGTTGGTACTGTAGTAGCCGCCATAGGGACAACCCCGTTCGCACAAGGTCCGGTGCTGACACTGGCCACGGCCCTGTTTGCCGTGAATGGCAGTCGGTTGGGTCAGATGGGCCGCCCGTCCCATGATTACGAAGCGGTCAGGGTAATTTTGGGCTACCTGATTCCGGAAGTATTTTTCGACGCACGACATCTCGTGTGGCGGCAAAAACTCGCCGTCGGGCAGGTTGGGCAATCCATCCTTATTGCCCGTTATGCCGGCAAACCGTTCCACATGGCTGTACCAGGGTGCCAGGTCAGCATAGCGGATGGGCCAGTCAACGGCATAGCCGTCGCGGGCAGGCCCTTCAAAGTCAAAGTCGCTCCAGCGTTGTGTTTGCCGCCCCCAGACCAGCGACCGGCCGCCAACCTGATAGAAGTGAATCCAGTCGAAGGGCGTTTCCTGAACATACGGGTGGGTGCTGTCTTTGGCGTAGTAGTGGATCGTATCCTCGCGGAACGCAAAATGGCGGCTGGCAATCGGGTACTCTTTTTTGACCGCCGCCGGTACTTCGGTCAGGTGCGGAAATTCCCACGGGGACTGCATGGCTGTGGGGTAGTCGGTCACGTGTCTGACGTTGCGTCCCCGGTCCAGCACCAGTGTTTTCAGCCCTTTTTCGGTTAATTCCTTTGCCGCCCAGCCGCCGCTGATGCCCGTGCCGACCACAATGGCGTCGAAGGTTCGGTCTTTAACACTGTCCAGATTCAAATAAGCCATAGTCGGGTGATTGATCGTCTTTGGTAAAAGAATCCATCACCCGAAAAATAATCATGGCTTCGTGCTGCCTGACTCGTTTATGATGTCAATGGCCTTCCGCATCAGCTCATCGTGGCCGCTGCGGATTCCCTCAATGGTCGGTTTAACCGGCACATCCGGCACAATGCCGATCCGCTGCGTTTCGCGGCCGTCGGGATAATAGACACCGATCCCCGAAATGGCCGTTGAAATAGCCCCCGGCAGGTAAAACTGGGAAATATTCCCGTCGGCCCCGGCCGTCTGACTACCGACAACGACTACATTGGGCGATGCCTGAAACGCCATAGTCGTATACTCAGCATTACTCTGCGACAGTTCATTCACCAGAATCACTACTTTGCCCGGAAAATGCGGCCCGCCTTTTTTCCCCACCGTCAACGGCGTCGACATTCTGAACAGGCCCGGATTCGCAATGCTGCCGTACGAAAACTTTACAAAGGGTGTCGGTTTATCAATCAGGTAGTTCCCGAGCGTAAAGACAATGAAGTCAGACGGGTAGCACCGCATATCCACAATAATCCCCTTCGCGCCGGCCGTTGCCTTCTGAATGGCAGGAATGTGGCTGTTCTTGATTTTCGCCGGGAAGATCAGACCGATAGACCCCGGCAGCATCCGGAAACTCGTGTCGTGCGGCACACTCATCCAGTCGAGGTTCAGGTTCATCGGCAGTTCATTTTTCAGGTACCGTTTGACGTTAAGCGTCATCGGCGTTCCGTTCCGGCTGATGCTTACGTCAACGTCTGCCGAACTGCCCCGCAGCAGGTCCTGAGCCAGATTCCGGAGCCGCGTCGGTTCGTTTGAGCCCTGATAGTAAGGCGACTTCTGCTTTACCCAATCAGCAATGGACTGTTTGTCAATATGCGTAATTACATCACCGGTTTTCAGACCGGAGGCGGGGCCTTTTTCAGCATTGTAATACCCCGTAACGACCGCCTGATTGTCGATGAACCGTGCCTGTACCGGTGCGCGGTAAAGACCTTTCCATTTATCCAGTACGGGGCTTGATCCCCAGATACCGGCATGGGAGTCCTGCACACGGGCGATCAGGGCCATGTTGGCCAGCGTGTAGGCTTCGGCGGTATTGGCCATGGCAAACACCGGAATAAACTCATCGAGCACCGCATGCCAGTCTTCTTTAATCAGGTGACGGTTGGGGAAAAAGTACTGAATAATGTTCCAGTACCGGAACAGGCTGAGCATCCGCAGGCCGCCGTCGGTTGGCTTCATACCGGAGTAAGCATCTTCGTGCTGAAACTGCGGGTTCTGCACGCCCGGAACCAGTGAAATGTAATAATTCCGTCCGCTGTTCCGGTGTTGATAGACCTCATTTAACCGGCCGATCAGTGCAGACGAAAACAGTTTTGAATCGTTGATCCAGCGCAGATCGGGGCTCAGCAGTACATCTTCAACGCGGCTTGTGTCGGTGTTTTTGTCGGCGGGCAGGGGGCCGAGTTTGTCGAGCCATGCCGTCAACAGCTTGCTGCGTTCGTCCGTAGAGGCAGCTTCCAGCACAGACGGCAACATCCGGAACAGTTCATTGTCCCAGTTATAGTCGCCGGCAGCAACGGCCGGGTGGTGGTATTTCAGGAATCCCCAGACATGGCCCAGCGCAGAAAGGTTGCTGATCTGCTGTTTGGTTGGTACGCCTAATGTAATGGTAGTGCCCTTCCGGAAGGCTGTGTCCTGTAACGCCTTGAGTTGCCGTTCGGGGTTGAATTTGATGTCCGAAATAGCGGATCCGTCGACCTTGAGCGTCAGGTTATCAAACCAGACGGTGCCCTCGCCGGAGAGCAGGCCGCCAACGTAGATTTGTTCTCCGTCTTTGGGAAGCTTCAGTTTAATGGTATACAGCTTCCAGTCGGCGGTACCTTTGATGTTCTGATTCTGCATGTTATCAAACTCAAGGGCCCCGCGGGTACCGTCGATCCGCATCCATAGCCCGGCATAGCCGGTTACAAAGCTGGTTTTAATGTAGCCGCTCAATTCTATTTCCTTCCCGCTGAAATTAGCCGGTATAACATACGAAAAGGCCTTAAACGACTGCCCTTTCGCATCGGGTGTTGACTGAAGCCGGAGGGCGTATTTTCCTTCCTGACGGACCAGTGAGTCCAGGTACATCTTATAACCTTCGACTTCACCGGAACTCCATTCGGCGGGCAGGTTTGTCGTACCGGCCTTTCGTTCAAAGCCCAGGTTGGTAGGTGTTTGTGCAAAGGTCCGGTTACCGGAAAGGCAGCAGATACAGAACAGAAAGAAGTAACAGGTACGAGGAAAAAACATGTGGCGCAAGACTGGTTTTGTTTTACTGTGTGAAGATGCTACTTAACCCCCGAAGGGTTGTGATTACCGTCGTTAATTTAACGTTTCTTATGATTTGTTCCGGACTGAACCGGACGAACGGGAGGTTACGTATTTTAATGGTCGTCATGCTTTGCCAGGGTATTGGTAACCCATACATTTGCGGCTGTACATAACCTAATCATTCCCGTTACCTATGAAGTCAAAAAATTTCGTCAGCCTGTCGGTGGCTGCCAGTTTTGCCGTGCTGGCAACAACCGGTCTGTTAATCTATTTCGGTCAGGGCAACCATGCTATTGACCATACCCATGCCTGGATGGGTATTCTGTTTTTCAGCGGTGCTGTTTTTCACATTACCAACAACTGGGCCTCCATCAAGGGGTATTCGATCAACCGGAAGGGCGGAGGCGTCAAGCGCGAACTCATCATTCCGGTGCTGGTTGTGGCCCTGTTCACGACCGGTATTGCTGCCGACTGGCCGGTATTCAAAGACCTGGCCAATGCCGGCAAAAAGCTATTCGGACCGAAGCGGAAGGAGCGGGGCATCTCTCAGGCTGCTGCCGATTCCATTGCCCGTAAAGTGACTGCGGATTTCCAGAAGGCGCTCAGTGCCGGTGACACCGCTTCGCTGGCCAAGCTGCTGACAGACAAGGTACTGGTAAATACCGGCGACAGCACGTTTAAAACAAAGGCCGATGTGCTGGCATTGTCTGCCGCCACCGGAACCGCGGCCGTACAGGTTGACCAGGCCACAACGGTGGACGAAAAAGTAATTGTGTCGGCAGGCACCGTGAGTGCGGGAGCCGGCAAAAAGCCGTTTACCGGCGTCCTGAACGAAGCCGGCGGAAGCTGGAAAATCGCTGCCTGGCAGGTGTCGCAGTAGGTACGATTTACGATGCAAAAAACGGGGTGCCGGACGACCGGTGCCCCGTTTTTTTATGCCAATGTTTTCACTTTAATTGCGGGGACTTATCAAGTAGACTATATTCTACCTGATTCCTGCCATTATGAAAACGCTGACCGCAACCATTTTTCTTTTGCTTTTTTGCCAAAATGCGTTCTGTAATCCTGACCTGACGCAAACGCAGTCCTTGACCTGTCCGCTGGAGGCAGGTTATCCCTCGGTCCCTGTAATCAGATCGCTCACCTATAACTCTGTTGACTTGCTGTATGGAGGAGGGCCACTTTATTTTCTGGTGCTACGTTACAGGCAGGTTGGCGGAAACTGGCGGTACAAATACCGGATACCAACTAGTTATGGTGGTTATGGTTCCATGACGTTGACTGGTTTACAGCCCGGAACAGACTATGAATGGCAGGTCGCCAGTCTTTACACTTCTTCAGATACTATTACATCGAATTATGCGGTATTGCAGCGGTTTACGACCTTACCGTGTACGAATCAGGTAATGAGACTCAGCCAAGGGACTGTTACATCCAATAAGGCATCTGTCAGCTGGGGTTTGGGTTACTCGCCTCCGGCATCGGTGAGCTTTGTTGTTCAGTACCGTGCGGCAGTTGATACGGTCTGGAAGCAGTCGGAAGTCCTTACGGGACGTACTTATTCATTCACGGGGCTGGTAAATAATACGGCTTATGAATGGCGGGTCGCTGAAATGTGTTCGCCATCAATGACTTCCGGATTTACTGACGTGGCTTCTTTTACGACAACGTGTCCGCAACCAACCGGTCTTCGTCTGGCCAATACGATTGGCATAACCGGTGCTAAGCTTGAATGGCAGGGGGCCGATGTGCCTTATGAACTTCAATATAAGCGTGTAACCGGGCCTCAGGATAGCTGGACAACCGTTACCGGAATTACAGCAACTAACTATTCACTTTATGCCCCGAACGATGCTTATGAAGCGCGTGTAAGAGCTGAATGTGAATCAGGTATTTACAGCCCCTATTCGGTTCCGGTTTCATTTACCATGGCTTGTTATCCACCTTATACATTTTCGCATTATTTTCTTACAAGTGGTTATTCAGTTAACACAAACAACATATCCAGTACCAGTGATGGAGCGCTTGGCTATAGGCTGCAATGGCGGGCCTCCGGTCAGAGCGACTGGCAGCAAGAACCGCTATCTTCCCGTCCTTATTATATAATTACAGGGTTAACGAATAACACAACCTACGAAATCAGGCTTCAAAATCAGTGTTCACCAACGTTGCGTAGTGAATTTACGGATGTTATGTCGGCTACTACCTCCTGTCCGGCACCGTTTTGGCCGGCATTTGTTCAGCCATACGGTGAACTACAGTGGGGGGGACTAGCAAGTCCGGTGCAGGTTAGTTACAGTGTGGAGTGGAAAAAAGAAGAGGCTACAGACTGGCAACGTTCTCCGGTCTTGAATCAGCTACAGCCGGGAATGGTCAGGTACCGGTTTCCGGGGCTTAACGCAGGGACTTATCAGTACCGGATTCAAACGCTTTGCGCCGATGGTTCCTCCTCCGCTTATACGCCGGTCGGATCGTTTACCTATACACCCTGTTTAAACGAGCCGGTAATTAATAACCTTAATGTTGGCTGTGTCGGAGCGCAGGGAGCAGTCATACAGTTTACAACCTGCACTGATGAGCAACGCCCGGTAGAAATACGCTGGCGTAAAAAAGGAGATGACTGCTGGGCGTTGGCATCAGTACCGGATAGTCTCTTGCCAAAATGGGTGACTGACCTTAGTAGTAGCCGAAGCCGGGCGTATCCGTTAAACGGACTGGTACCGGATACTGAATATGAATGGCTGCTACTGATCAGACATGGGGATCGCGCTGAGCCGGTTTTCAGTACGGAAATACAGTCGTTCACAACCCGCTCGGGTACACCACATACGCCAACCGTTTTGTGTACCAATGACAGAACGGCCACCGTTTCCTGGTCCCCAAATACAAGTCCGGACGCAACCGATGCCTTTTGCTGGCAAAGTATGAGCCGTTATCAACTGATGTACAGACCGGAGGGTTCGGCCACATGGAGAGAACCGGTTAGCCTGTCGGGGACAAATACATATACATTCGGCGGACTGGCTTTAAGTACAACCTATGAGTGGCGCGTAAGACAGCAATTCACTGACAGTACGTTCAGCGCATTTTCCGGTAGTTCGGTTTTCAGGACTACCGGTTGTGAGAGCCCTGAATTAAGCACGGGGACGTTGGGTGGTATACTTGACTGTGAAAACCCGCTGGTTATATGGGCAGGATGTGGGATCGGACAGACAACCTACCGGCTTCGATACCGGCTTGCGGGCAAAGTTGTATGGACTGATTCTCTGCTTGTCCAGAACCAGAACAAAAATGAATGGATCGGCTATAAATTAAACCACCTCTTACAAAAAATACCCTATGAAGTGCAGTTGCAGGTTACCTGCGCCGATGGAACACGATCAGCATATGGCAACTCTGTAACCGTGACAGCGGGCTGTCAGGAAATTTGCAGGACTCCGACCGACATTTGCCACTATGATATTACGGAAAATTCAGCGGTACTGAACTGGCGGGGGCCGGGGCCGTATGAGTTCCGCTGGCGAAAAGGAGGAACGGCAGACTGGAGACTCCTGAC
>NZ_CAMFHL010000331.1 GCF_945952095.1 uncultured Arsenicibacter sp.
GGTCAGTCAACTGGTCTGTTTCGGGATTAAACAGCAGGAAGACTTTGGAAAAGTCGACCGAAAATATGCCTTCGCGTAGGGGTATGATTGTCATGGTACGTTGGTCTTCCCGCAAACATACACGCTAACGCCGGGCATCGCCGCATTATTCACACAAAAATGTAGGCTGCGGGCTCAGTCACAATAGCAGAGGTCGCAGGTTGCCGTAGCTGCGCCGGGTTTGAGTACGTGCTTTTCGGTCTGTTGATTCACCGTGTACGAAAGTGTCAGTTGGTTGCCGTCTCCGCTTAACTCCCCGTTGACAACGGTTGGCACCGGCGCAAAACCGGCACCGGTAAAGGTAAAGTAGGTGCCATCAACGGTAAATTTCCCGCCTTTACTCACCTTGATCACCGGCAGGGTCAGGTATGCGCAGCACAGGCCGGAGAGCTTATAGCCACCCTGCACCGGACTCAGCTGAATGCAGGTTTCGGACCAGGTATCGGCGGGTAACGGGTCTTTGGTATGGCAACCGGTAAGCAGAACCAGCGCGGTAAACACCAGACCCGATAGTGGTTTTAGCAACGGAGACGTTGTCATAGGCGTGTCGTTTACAGCTAGACCCGGATTCAGTCTGCCGGGTTGGAAGCAAGGGCCGGTTTAGTACCTGTTTACATCCGGCACCGCTCAGGGCCGGCCCGATGGTTTCCAGGCCAGCGCGCGGTCCCGGTGCAAGGCCAGCGCCGGTGACCGCTGACGGGTGCCGGGCCATACGGCAGGGCTGGTTGCAGGCGTCCGGCGCAGCAGCTCACCCTCCTCATGTCTGGCCGTCAGAGAACTACCTTCGCCTGCGGAATGCCCGGTGTTCAGGAAACTACCGGCGAAGGGACCGGTAGCCGGATAAATCTGACCGGCAATGTCCGGTACAGGCACCGGCACGGCACCGGCCGGTTCGCACCGGTTCCGCCCGACCGGTGCCGTCAGGAACAAAAAGAATACCGGAACGAGGCCGTAGACGAAGCGGCGAAAGAACCCCTCCGGCACACGACGGATCAATGTTGAGGCGTTGCTTGCTACACGAAACCACAGAAACCATTTCATCGGTCAGGAGCGCTTGTTTTGTATGACAAAGCTCCGTGATCCGCTCCGGAAAGATGTTCCTTATTTGACCAAAAACGTTCCCTATTTGGTCAGGACTTTCCTTATTTGACCAAATTTGCCTTTTCCGGCATCGAAACGGGTCCATCGAGACCTGCGCGCGTTAAAATCTGCCGGAAACGCGGGTCGCCGTGAAGAAACGAAAATAAGGGAGTCACCTTCAGATAAACCGGGATCTGTTCGGTGGTAAGTCCCTTTTCGAGGTAGGCCAGGCAGTGGTCTTTATCCTGCAGACCGGCATACAATTCGGCCCGGTACGCGTAGTTCTCAACAACATCCGGCAACGTATCCAGGATCGCCAGGGTTTCGGCCGGCTGTCCCATGCGTGCCCTGGTAATGGCCTTGCGATAGATAAAGTATTTTGAAGCCGGGGCAAGGGCCAGTCCTTTATCCAGCTCCTGAATGGACAGGGCAAACTGATCTCTGGCGAAGTAATACGCGGCGGTTGTCCAGTACCAGTTTGCCACCTGCTTATGCAGCCGGTTGCCTTCCTGTACCAGCTTCTCCGCCTCCTCGTATTGTCCGGCCGAAATCAGATTACCCACGTGGCCCATCAGAATAACCGGCAGCAGCGGGTCCAGTGCATAGGCTTTCGTACTGTAGTCAATTGCGCGGTCGACCTGGCCGATGGTCCGCAGCAGCAAACCAAGCGAGTAGTTGATCAGCGCATCATTGGGACTGTATTGCAGGGCAATCTGAAAGGTAGTTTTTGCCTGTTCCCATTTCCCCTGTGCCTGATACAGCTTGGCCAGAATCAGGTAAGCCTGGGCGTTCCGGGCATCCAGCCGGATAGCGTCAAGGGCTTCCTTTTCGGCCAGCAGCTTCGTTTGCCGGCTCTCATTAATCCCCTCCGCCACGAGCAGGAAATGGGCCAGTGCCTTACCGGCATGCGCATCCGCATAGCCGGGGTCAAGCGCCAGTGCACGGTCGAAATTCAGGAGGCTGCCCCGGATACCCTCCTCGGAGCGGTTACGCAGCAGATACTGCCCCTTCAGGTATTCATTATAGGCGGCCATATTCTGCGTCGGTGCCTGCTTCAGTTCCAGCCGCGTTGTCTGGCTTAGTTTCTGATTCAGCTCCGCCGCAATCTGACTGGACACCTGTCCCATAAAATCAAAGATATGCTGTTCATCCCCTTCGTAGGTATTGCTCCAGATGGTACGGTTTTCACCGGCCAGAATCAGCTCAACCGACAGGGTAACCCGATGGCCTGCCTGCAATACCTGCCCTTCCAGAAGATAGGCTACGTGCAGTTCAGCCGCAATTTCTTCCGGTGCTTTCGTGGTCTTTTCGTATAACATGGCAGATGCCCGCGAAATCACCTTCAGGTTTTCCATGCGGCTCAGTGACCCGTGAATCTGCTGCATCACGCCGTCACTGAAGTAGTGCGTGTCAGATGCCCCCACATTCCGGAACGGCAGTACCGCGATGGAATAATCGGCCGGGATGGCTCGCCGGAAGGGATTCAAGGGGCTGAACCAGGCCACCGCACCGATGATCAGCAGCAGTACCGGTACAACTGCCAGCACCGTTTTCCGGCGATACCGGTTACGGGGTTTCGTATTATGCGGAATGGTGATGATCCGCTCCTCGGCAACGTCCGGCAGCAGGTCTTCATTTTCCGGCCTGGACTCGTCCGGTGCTCCCTCGTCTTCCTCGATATCCTGCTCATACACGCGGGCGAACGAGTCAGACTCCACCGCTCTGTTCCGGAAGTCGCTGGGACTTTTACCGTATGCTTCCGTAAAGTATTTACTCAGCATCTGGGAGCGCTCAAAACCAACCATAAAGGCAATTTCGGTAATCCGCAGGTCCGTATTTTCCAGCAGATCACGGGCTTTCACCAACCGTAGCTGACGAATGTAGAGGGATGGTGCCATGCCGGTCTGTTCTTTGACAAACCGGAACAGGTTCGACCGGCTGATGCCCAGCTCACGGCAGAGCTCATCAATGCCGAAAGCCGGATTGCTCATCTGCTCATCAATAAGCCTGTTTAACTGACTGAGTTGCGACTGCTCAGGTGACACCATTACGTACCGGTTCCCTTGGTTTTGGAACCGAAAGATAATACATCTGCTTGCCTCCTTACAATCAACAATACGTCATACGCACAAAAAAAGCAGTAACCGTTCCTGACCAGAAAGTCTATATTAATTCTCTTATTTGTCTAATAAACGACGGTAATCAGCTGACTTTTTACGATTTACGGCTAAACAGTATCATGTCCTGTCAATTCACCCGGCCCTTCTCGGCATCGGCGGCATTGTCGGTATGGGCGCGTTTGCGGGTAAACTTTTCCTGCCCGAACCGCCACGTCAGGGCAAGTCCGATCCGGCGGGTGTCTGAGATGTTGGTGTGTAACGCCTCGCTCTGGTACAGGCTGACGGTGCGGTCCGTCGTTTTCCACGACCGGAATATATCCTCCATCGTCAGGCGCAGGCTGCCTTTGTCCTTCCAGAGTTTTTTCTGGACGGCCGCCGCCATCCGGAACCGGGCGCGGGTGATGGTCTGCCCCGCCACATCATTGGAGGCATAATAGCTCGTCCACTCACCATTCCAGCCATGCCCCAGCCTGAACTGCTGCATGACATTCAGCCGGGCATGGTATACCGTTGTCCGGAGCGTTTCCGAATAGGCATTTCCGCGCAGGGCCAGCCGGGCAGTCATGACATTCAGATTGAGCGTCCACCACGGGGCTGGTGCCAGCGACAGGTTGGTACTGACCGACAGAATCCGGCCTTTCGCCACGTTCTCGGGGCTGGTCACAAAAATACCGTCAACCACGCGGGTCAGCTGAAAAATAACGTCAGTAAAGTCGTTGTACTGCACTGCCACCCCGATCCGGTGTTTGTGCTGCCATTTCAGTTCATACTGGTTTTGAAACGAGGGGCTTAACAGGGGGTTACCGGACGTGTAGGTGTACTGATCCCGATAGGCCAGAAACGGATTCAGCGACTGATAGCCCGGCCGGTTGATACGGCGGGTAACGCTGCCGGTCAACGTATTGTTACCGGTCCTGTCCAGCTTATAGCTCATAAACACCGACGGAAACAGGTTGGTATAGCGGCGGGTAAAGGCACTCGCCGCCACTTCCGCATTTCCCAGCTGCCGGCCGCTGACCTGCGTATTTTCAAGCCGCAGTCCCGTTTGCAGGGCCAGCCGGTTCCAGCTTTTCCGCATCGATACATAGCCCGCGTGAATGGCTTCGCTGTACAGAAAATGGTTCGAACGCCCGTAGTCCGGCGTATAATCCAGGCCGGTAAGCGCCATGTATTGCGCGTTATTGTCGTTGGTTACCCAGCCCGACTTCGCCCCGGCTTCCAGCCGTCCCTTGTTCGGTAAGGGGTGCGTGTAATCTACCTTAGCCGTCGAAATCCGGATGTGCGATGGCAGATTATACAGAAACTGCTGCCGGCTGAGGAGATCCCCCGCCGCGCCGGTGACCCGATTGTCCAGCCGTTGCTCCCCGATCGTAACATACTGGATATGATTCAGATCAGCGCTGAGCTCCCGACCGGTTTTGCCGATGGTGTGCTGCATATTCACATTAGCCCCAGTATGGTTCCAGATAAAGCGGCCGTTGGTAGTACCGGTCCCGAGGGAATCAAGGGCACCGGTACGATCCAGGCTCCGGCTGGTGTAGGTCAGCAGATCGGTGCGCGGGTTTTGCTGCCGGTTCAGGACGAAGCCGATGGTGGTAGTCGGCGTCAGGAAAACGTCAGCGCCGAAACGCCCCGAAAGCCCGTGTTCCGATGTCCGGAAGCGGTTCGTCAGCATTACGGCCGACGTTACATTGCCCCGGGTATCCAGAAAGGTCCGGTCGTAGGTATCGGTTGACTGATTGCCATCCTTACTGTAATTGACGCTTCCGAAAACATTTATCTTTTTACGGTTGTAGTTCAGGCTGAGCGAATTATAGCTCCGGCTCGTTATTCCCTGACTGCCACTCAGCGTAACACTCCCCGTCAGGCCGGCCAGTTTGCTGCGTTTCAGCCGGATGTTGATGATGGCCGATC
The DNA here is from genome assembly GCF_945952095.1 of uncultured Arsenicibacter sp. Taxonomy (GTDB): domain Bacteria; phylum Bacteroidota; class Bacteroidia; order Cytophagales; family Spirosomataceae; genus Arsenicibacter. Next base: position 5,154 of record NZ_CAMFHL010000331.1, read on the forward strand.
CGGCAGCATCGTAGCGGGACGGCGGGTTAGTCATCAGTTCGAGTTTGTCGATGGCCCCGCCTGGCAGCGATTTGAGGTAAACGGTCAGGTCCTGCCCCGACATGTAGGTGGGCCGGCCGTCAATCAGCACCAGCACACCGGTTTTACCGTTCAGGCTGATATCGCCGTTGACATCCACGCTCACACCGGGCGTTTTCTGGAGCACATCCAGTGTATTACCGGCCGCCGCCCCGATCATGGCCTCCACGTTCACAATTGTCCGGTCGATTTCCTGCTCCAGCAGGGGCTTTCTGGCCACGACCGTTACCTCGGTCAGTAGTTTCTGCGAGGCCGTCACGATAAAGACCGGCAATGCAATAGCCTCCTGCCCGTCGAGTACCAGTTCCCCGCTCCGGAAATCCTGATTGCCGACACTGGTGACCAGAATGCGGTAGCGGCCCGCAGTGAGGCCGGAAAAGGTAAATTTTCCGGTAATTCCGGTAATATCGCCTTTCACGAGCGTTGAGTCGGCCGCCCGCAACAGCCGGACCGTGGCCCCTGGCAGTGGTTCGTTTTGCCCGTCCCGAATAGAACCGGTCAGGCTTTGTGCGTGTGTCAGCACCGTAATCAATACGAAGAGTAAAGTGGTTAATGTACCTTGCATGGTCTGTTGTCGTTGTCTGCCACAAAAGTGCGCCCGCTCCCTTGCGGCACCAACGAACGCTGACGGATCATAGCCTCTGCCGGTCAGACGGGTAATTTTGGCTGACGAAACAGTTCATCAGCGTTTTTCCGGCTTTCGACAGCCGTATGCCGGTGTCTGGCCCGAAGGTTTACGAAAGTCGCCGGCCGGCATCAGCTTTGTATAAATCAGTTCAAAAAATCGTGAACAAAGACCATAGCTTTAACCGCTTAGCCACCCGTCTGGGTATATCGCCCCACCTGCTGCTGGGCGCCATACTGGTGCTGCCGCTGTACGTTATTTTCCGGCGTTATGCGCGGACAATCACCACGATGGACGACGAAGAAGCCGCCATCACCGCTACATTGTTGTCGCTGGCCGGCCTGTTCAGCGGCCGTTATCTGGCGATGGCCTGGTCCGGAAAACGGATTCCGGAATGGCTGATTGTTGTGTTGATTCTGGTTATGGTTGGCACAGCCCCGCTCTGCGCCAACTTTGCCGCTACGCTGCAACGCCGCCTTACCTTTATGCACCTGCTTTTCCTGACAGTTCCGGCCGTTCTCTTCTGCGTGGCGGCCGGTATGCTGATCAAACTGGTTCGTGACCGTGTGCGCTACCAGCTACAGGAGGCCAGGGCGCAGGCTGAGCACAGCCGGAGCGAGCTGCATCTGCTGCAATCCCAGCTCAGCCCGCATTTCCTGTTCAACACGCTGAATAACCTCTACGGCATTTCGATGACGCAACCCGACAAAACACCTCCCCTCCTGCTGAAGCTGTCGGATCTGTTACGGTATACTGTATACG
>NZ_CAMFHL010000332.1 GCF_945952095.1 uncultured Arsenicibacter sp.
GGGAAATTCTCTACATGGTACTCTTTGATCTGCGCCGGGATATGACCGACCTGAAAAAGCTTGTGCTTGAAGTATTGGGGAATGAGCAGTATGGGCGGCAAATCTTAAATAATCATAAAGAGTTGTTCGATACGCTCCAAACCGATACCTATGTGCCGTCAACCGAGCCATCGGAGACGCATGTAGCCAAACTGCTCCCGCCGGCCGAAGCCATTGATACCTACAATGACATCGACGAGGACGAAGAAATCACCATCGAGGACATTTCGCATGAAACCGAGGAAGATGATTCGCTTTCGCTGGAGAAAAAAGAAAAGGAAATGATTGTGAAGGCACTCCGCCGCAATAATAACAAGCGAAAGTACGCAGCTCAGGCACTTGGCATCTCTGAACGGACGTTATACCGGAAAATTAAACAGTACCAGATTGATGAAGAGTAAGCAGCGTATATCTGAAATGAGTAATGTAAAACGGATAAGGATGCAACCAGTTTCCGGTTTCAGATGGGTTATCCGGACAGTATTCATTATTCAATTTTCATTTTTCATTAATTCCTGCGGCGTTTATTCGTTTACAGGCACGACCCTTTCGCCTGATTTGAAGTCGATTACCATCAGCAACTTTACGATGGCGACAGCGGGTGGTCCGGCTAACCTGGCACTGAACTTCAACGAAAAGCTTAAGGAATATTACCAGCGCTATACCAACCTGAAAGTGTTGCCGAACAACGGTGATCTATCGCTGGAAGGCTCTATTACCAACTATGACCTGCTGGCTGTTGCGCCTACAGCATCCGATCAGGCAGGTCTGAACCGCTTACAGGTGACGGTACAGGTGCGGTTTGTGAACAACAAGGACGAAACCAAAAATTTTGAACAGTCCTTTTCGTTCTACCAGGATTTCCCGCAGAATCAGACATTAACCCAGAACGAGAGCCGGCTAGTACCTAAAATTCTGGACCAGCTGGTTCTGGATATTTTTAATAAAACAGCCGCCGACTGGTAGTGTATTCAGATTCAGCAACTTGTTAACATTAACTTTATTCCGGTCCGAAACTTTTTTTGCCGGAACGTGGTTTTTGTCTACTTTAGAAAATTAATTAATAACACCCGACACCACCGGTAATGCAGCCTCTTGATAAGGAAACACTTTCATATTGGGTGACCCATCCCAATGACTTAACGGATAGTGATTTTCAGCAGTTGCAGGAAAACCTGCAGGTGTATCCTTATTGTCAGGCGCTTTATTCGCTGACGGCTAAAGCCGCTTCAGTTCATCAGAAAAGCCAGACCATCACGTATGTACGTAAAGCAGCTGCCTATGCACTGAGCCGCAACGCACTACGCCGGTTAATTGATAATGAATTCCAATGGTCAGATCACCTGCTTTCCCGTCTGAATGAACTGTCGGCCGGGCAAGTACCGATTCCTGACGATTATCAACAGGAAAGTTACGCGCTTTTCAAGTCGAAGTCGGGCCTAAACAATGGGTTGGCGGGTGTTCCGCTGATTCGATTGCCAGAGCCAAAAATGCCTGAATTAGTTATTCCGGAGCCCGATGAGCTCCCTCTTCTGGAGAATACATTACAAACTGAGTTAGCCCAGCAGTCAACGGCCGTTGAACCGGAAAAAGAACCTGTGGTTAACGAAGAAGAACGTCAGCGTCAGTCTGAAATCATCGATACGTTTATCCGCAACGAACCCCGTATCGCACCCTTCAGAGCCCGCCTTACCGATCCTGTCGAACAGGTTGATCTGGCGCAGCGCAATGCGTCATCCGGACTTTCTTTGGCCACAGAGAGCTTTGCCAAAATACTTATTAAGCAGGGAAAGGTAAATCAGGCCATTGAAATCTATGAAAAGCTATTGTTGAAAAATCCCGATAAAAAAGCGTACTTTGCGTCCAGAATTGACGAGCTACGGGAAAGTTCAGCAAATTCCGGCACGGAACTTGATTCGTAGCCCTGTCAAAAATGATCTTACAATTAGTTAAACAGTTTACATGGTAACGGCAACGATTATTATCATCTGCATTATTACCGTTTTGCTTATCCTGATCGTACTGGTTCAAAACTCAAAAGGTGGCGGGCTTTCAGGCGAGCTTGGCGGATTAGGGTCAAACCAATTAATGGGCGTTAAAAAAACGACCGACTTATTAGAACAAATTACATGGGGCCTCGGCGTTGGTATGATGGTACTGACGTTAGCATCGTACATCATGATTGACAAATCAGGCGTTGGTACGCAGTCCTCATCGGTAAACGTTGACCGGGCTGCAACGCGTACAGTACCTGCTGCCGGACCGGCCGCGGCTCCTGCCGGCGCTCCTGCTCCCGCTCAGCAAACACCAGCCGCTGCACCTGCCGGTACGGGTACAACCCCTCCTCCAGCCGCAGCACCGGGCTCAGCTACGAAATAAGTTACCGTCGCTATATGCAAAAGCCCTTCCCGACCGGAAGGGCTTTTTTTATGCCGTTTTAGTTGTTTCCAGACAGCTACGCCTGCGCGGCCCGGGCAATCAGCTGCCGGGCAATGGGCAGTAACGTTTCCTGTACCGGATAATTCCAGTTGCTCTCAAGCATGTATGTCGCCGGGTTTGGCAGATGCCGGTAGCGGCGTACCAGATCGAGTTTCATGTTTTCAAAAGTCAGGTTAATGCTTTTCGGCATCGACTCCACGTACCGGATGTGCACAAACCGTCCGCCCGGTTCGCCGTCTGAATACAAGGTCAGGTTATAGGTGTAAATCTGGGTTTCGGCCTGTCGTGTCCGGTGAATAAGCAGATAGCCTTCTTCCGGACGCAGTGGCATGAGCCCAATCGGAATCAGGCTCAGCCCTGACAGAATTTCATTCCAGAGCCGTTGCCCTTCCTGAAAAAGTTTCTGAAAACGGGGAATGGCAAAGTCTACCACCTCGTCCAGATCTGCCAGAAAATCATTGTCCGCTTCCTCGGTTTTATACCGTACCGACTGTGTTTTAATGTCAAATCGGATCGGACTCTTGGGAAACGCGGCTTTAAGCGTACCTTTGCCTTGCCTGAATTGTAGCCCTTTTTCGTAATGCTGGCGTAATTCGGGTAAATCGGGATAAAGTTTCTTGTCAGAGAAGTTTTGCTGAACCGCATGCAAATATGCCATTACGACATACTTTTTGTATTCGGCATCCAGCCATCCCTGTGTCAACCAGTCAGATTCCAGGCGTTTCATAGCGAACATTATTTACGGTTGGACTTAAACTTAAGTAACAGTAATGTACACTAAAAAGAGAATAATCCAAAACATTGTTTGCTTTTTTTGTGCCATTGCCTAAGAAACGCCTGTACCAACCCGATATTATCCAACTAATGGTCTGAAACTGAAAAAATGTCAGTTCTGAATTCTGGCACAGTAATTGGCAATCGGGGCTAGTAGAAATCAGTAGTTAACAATTCTCATTTATAACCTTAATCACTTTATTGCTATGGTAGCAGCAGAGGAAAACGTAAAAGTGAACGTACGCCCGCTAGCTGACCGGGTATTGGTAGAAGCCGCCCCGGCTGAAGAAAAAACCGCTTTTGGTATCATCATCCCTGACACTGCCAAAGAAAAACCACAGCGTGGTACAGTAGTGGCCGTTGGAACAGGCAAAAAAGACGAGCCTCTGACGGTACAGGTTGGTGATACTGTTCTCTACGGCAAATACGCCGGTACAGAGATCACTGTTGACGGCAAAGAGTACCTGATCATGCGTGAATCAGACATCTTCGCAATCCTCTAATTACTTAATGGATGATGTATACTGTACAATGGGCTAACGCGCTTTGTACACATACAAACCAGATTAATCATTCTACATTGTTCATTATTCATTCTCTAAAAAATGGCAAAGAAAATATTTTTTGACACAGAAGCCCGTGACAAGATCAAGCGGGGTGTTGATACACTGGCTGATGCCGTAAAAGTTACATTAGGACCAAAAGGCCGTAACGTAATCCTTGATAAAAAATTCGGTTCACCAGCGATCACAAAAGATGGTGTAACTGTAGCAAAAGAAATTGAGCTGAAAGATGCCATGGAAAACATGGGTGCTCAGCTGGTTAAGGAAGTAGCGTCAAAAACAGCTGACTCAGCTGGTGACGGTACAACAACAGCAACTGTTCTGGCACAGGCGATCTATTCGATCGGTGCGAAAAACGTAGCTGCCGGTGCCAACCCGATGGATCTGAAGCGTGGTGTTGACAAAGCGGTTATTGCCGTTGTGAAAAACCTTGCGGAGCAGGCTCAGACAGTAGGTGACGACTTCGGTAAAATTGCCCAGGTTGCGACAATCTCTGCTAACCACGACGAAGAAATCGGCAACATGATTGCTGAGGCCATGAAGAAAGTGGGCAAAGAAGGGGTTATCACCGTTGAAGAAGCACGTGGTACTGAAACCGAAGTTAAAACGGTTGAAGGTATGCAGTTCGACCGTGGTTACCTGTCTCCGTACTTCGTAACCAACACAGAGAAAATGGAAGCTGAACTGGAGCGTCCGTTCATCCTGATCTCTGAGAAGAAAGTTTCGTCAATGAAGGAGTTACTGCCGGTTCTGGAGCAGGTTGCTCAGACAGGCCGTCCGCTGTTGATCATCGCTGAAGATGTTGACGGTGAGGCTCTGGCTACGCTGGTAGTTAACAAAATCCGTGGTGCCCTGAAAGTGGCAGCTGTTAAGGCGCCTGGCTTCGGTGACCGCCGGAAAGCTATGCTGGAAGATATCGCGATCCTGACAGGTGGTCAGGTGATCAGCGAAGAGCGTGGCTTCAAACTGGAAAACGCGTCTATCGAGTTCTTAGGCCAGGCCGAAAAAATCCTGATCGACAAAGACAATACAACTATTGTTAACGGTGTTGGTCACAAAGAAGATATTCAGGGCCGTGTAAACCAGATCAAGGCACAGATCGAAAACACAACATCAGACTATGACCGTGAGAAGCTTCAGGAGCGTCTGGCGAAACTGTCAGGTGGTGTAGCGATCCTGTACATTGGTGCGGCTACTGAAGTTGAAATGAAAGAGAAGAAAGACCGCGTTGACGATGCCCTGCACGCTACCCGCGCTGCCGTTGAAGAAGGTATCGTTACCGGTGGTGGTGTTGCGCTGATCCGTGCAATCTCTTCACTGGACAGCGTTCAGACAATCAACGACGACGAGAAAACAGGTGTTGCGATCATCCGCACAGCCCTGGAATCTCCACTGCGTACCATTGTATCAAACGCTGGCGGCGAAGGTTCAGTAGTAATCAACAAGGTTAAGGAAAGCACTGGTGGTTTTGGCTACAACGCGAAAAACGACTCGTACGAAGACCTGTTCGCAGCCGGTATCATCGACCCTAAGAAAGTAACACGCTTAGCGCTGGAAAACGCAGCGTCTATCGCCGGTCTGTTGTTAACAACAGAGTGTGTGATCGCTGATGAGCCGGAAGAAGCGCCTGCCGGTGGTGGTGCACACGCACACGGCGGTGGCATGGGCGGCATGATGTAATAAATTGCCCTGCTAAAGCAGACGATACAATCCCCCAACTGCAAGGTTGGGGGATTTTTTTGTGGCTGTCAATTGTTTAATTTTGTCTATATACCGGTATTGACAAAATGACGTGCCATTATGACAACAGCCCAGATTTTGTTTGAACAATATAAAGTGCTGCCGTCCCGCGTAAAACGGGAGCTTAAGGAAATGATTATTCAGGAAGAAGCGGAAGATGTCGTCCCGCTTAAAGATCAGATTAAGGAAGGTTTGAAAGAAATCAAACTCATTAAGGAAGGGAAATTGAAGGCAAAGTCTGCGGATGTTTTTCTGGCTGAATTACGTCAAGAGCTAGCAAATGAAGACTGAAATAAAAGTTCTGAAACACTTCCAACGCAAAGCAAGACGCTTTTTTCCTTGTTACAATTTATGACAAGTCTGAAGAGTCTGCCATCAGCAAAACAGAACTTATCGAGATTATCAACAACTCGTTTGAAGACGAAGACACTATATAAACGAAGCGGCCCCGATCAGCGTGATCGGGGCCGCTTCATTATTCTGCAATCGCGACTGTTTCAGTGCTTTCCCGGCCGATGGTCAGCGGCTGACCCAGCAGCTGAAGTGTTATCGGCTGCGCTGAAAAATTCTCGACCGTTACCGAGTCCTGCGTTACCGACACCTGTATCAATACCCCGCGGAAACGCAGCTTAAAGGCCAGTGACTGCCAGTTATCCGGGCAATACGGATCAAGCAGCAAGGTTTCGTTCTGCACGCGAAGCCCACCAAAACCTTTGACTACGGCCAGCCACGTACCCGCCATAGACGTAATGTGCAGACCATCTTCGGTATCGTTGTTATAATCGTCCAGATCCAGACGGGCCGTACGGAGATACATCTCGTACGCTTTCTCCTTCATCCCCAGCTTCGACGCAAGCACTGAGTGTACGCAGGGCGACAGCGACGACTCATGCACCGTCATCGGCTCATAAAAGTCGAAGTTCCGGCGCAGGGCTTCCGTATCAAACTCATCGTCGAAGAAATAAAAGCCCTGGAGCACATCGGCCTGTTTGATAAAACACGAACGCAGGATACGCTCCCATGACCAGATCTGTTTC
>NZ_CAMFHL010000333.1 GCF_945952095.1 uncultured Arsenicibacter sp.
GTCACCTTTATCAATGACCGGTTTCCGCGCGCGACCAATCCCGACGGGTCGGTTCAGACTGATGCCGACTGGACCATGGAAGAAACGTGGGTAAAAACAGGAGCGTCGATTGGCTCAAGCGTAACCATTCTGTGTGGCGTGACCATTGGCGAAGGCGCTATTGTCGGAGCTGGTTCAGTCGTTACCAAAGATGTCGCGCCTTACACGATTGTGGCCGGTAATCCCGCTAAGTTTTTAAAAGAAGTAACTAAGTAAAACCGGAGCAGCCGCCTGCCAAACGCAGTTTGTCCGGTATATAACGATGCTGACGGGGGACGCCTCCGGAAGCGCAAACGTCAAACGAAACATGTTATCAACCATAGCTAAAATTCCCTGCCTCGATCTGAAAAAGCAGTATGCGCAAATCAAGGACGAGGTGTTGAAAGTAACCGAAGAAGTGTTCGAGTCGAATGCGTTTTCGGGTGGCCCGTATGTCGATGCCTTCGAGCAGCATTTTGCGGACTATTGCGGCACACAGTATGCCATGGGCGTTAACAACGGTACCACGGCGCTGCAGCTGGCCATGCTGGCGCTCGGCGTTGGTCCGGGCGATGAGGTAATCATTCCCGCCAATACGTTTATTGCCACAGCGTGGGGAGCTTCTCACGTAGGCGCAACGCCGGTTTTTGTCGATTGCGACCCCGATACCTGGGAAATCGACCCTGCTCAGATTGAGTGCCGCATTACCGAACGGACAAAGGTTATTGCCGGTGTACACCTTTACGGCCAACCTTTCGACGTGCAGGCAGTTAAAGGAATAGCCGACAGGTTCGGCCTGAAAATGATCGAAGATGCCGCTCAGGCGCACGGTGCCCGGTATAACGGCACCCGCGTCGGTGGTTTTGGCGAAATGGCCTGTTTTAGCTTCTACCCGGGCAAGAACCTCGGCGCGTATGGCGAGGCCGGTGGCATGACCACCAACGACAAAGCCTATTACGACCATGTGCGGAGTCTGCGGAACCACGGTTGCCAGGTCCGGTACTACCACGATGAGGTAGGCTACAACATGCGTATGGACGGATTGCAGGGTGCGATTCTGGACATCAAACTGCGGTATCTGGACGCATGGAACGGCCGCCGTCAGGACATTGCTAAAGCGTATCAGCAGGGCATTACCAATCCGGCGGTGAAGATGCAGAAGCAGCCGGACTGGGCGGAGTCGGTCTATCACCTGTTTGTGGTGACGGTCGAAAACCGGGACGATTTTATGACGTACCTGAACGAAAACAACGTTTTCCCGGGACTTCACTATCCGGTTCCGTGCCACCTGCAGAAGGCGTACCATAATCTGAGCTATCACCGCGGCGATTTCCCGCATTCGGAATACCTGGCCGATCATTGCCTGTCCTTGCCGATGTTCGCTGAGCTGACCGATGAGGAAGTGCAGCATGTGATCAACGTAATCAATAAGTATTAACCGAACAGCGCGGCCCGCTCAACTGGGCGGCCGCGCTGTCAGCCAAGAGCATGAATCAAACCTGGAGTGTTGTCGTTTTTTGTTATAACGAAGTAGGAACGGTCGAGAAGGTCGTTACAAAGCTGGTCAATACGTTTGAACAGCACCGGCCCGGACAGTACGAAATCGTCATTGTCGACGACGGCAGCTCCGATGGTTCTGATGCCGTGATCCGTCAGCTGAACGCCCGTTTCGACGTGGTCCGGCCGGTGTTTCATAAAACAAACCGGGGCATTGGTCACGCTCTGCGCACGGGCTACGTCAACGCCCGGAACGAAAACCTGACCGCTGTACCGGCCGACGGGCAGTTCAACACCGACGAGCTGATTCCGTATCTGGATATACCGGCAAACTCCTTTGTGTCGTACTTCCGGCTCGAAAACACGACGTACACCATGGCGCGGAATGCGTTGTCGTATGCCAACCGCATGGTCAATAAGTTATATCTTGGCTTTGACCTGAAAGACGTTAACTGGGTAAAGATTTATAAAACCGCCGACCTGCACGCGCTGAATCTGGAGATCGAAAGCTCGCTGATCGAAAGTGAGATTTGTGCCAAGCTCCTGGTGTCGGGGCGTAAGGTGGTACAGGTCGAATCGCGCTACCATCCGCGTGAGGCCGGTGTCAGCAAAGGGGCCTCGTGGTACATTGTCCGGCAGGCGCTGCGGGATACGCTGACCCTCGGGGCCGTCCTTCGCCGCTTCCGTGTCGAGCTGAAGCGCAAACGCCGCGAACAGGCCGTTGCAGTGCGGTAAAGAAGGGGATTGAGTTTTGCCAGTGAAATGCTTAATTTCACCTGATAATTCACCAAAAATATGATATGAGCACGCTTGAATTAAGGTCATCATTGCACGTATTGATTGATCAGATTGATGATAATGAAGTCTTGCAGGCAATTCGTATCCTGTTATCCCGTGAGATGAATCAGCGGAGCGATTTTTGGGATGAACTGACTGTAGAACAAAAAGAATCTATAGATAAAGGAATCGCCGATTTAAATGCCGGTAGGAAGACATCCTTTGCCGAAGTACTTAAAAAGTACCAATAATGGAAATTTACTTCTCTGCTGAAGCTGAAGAAGAGCTTGATAAAATCGTTACGTTTTTGTCTGAGAACTGGCCTGCTAAAGTAAAAACAGATTTTCTAGCTGCTTTGTCTGACAAATTAAGGTATATCGAGCAGATGCCTGAGTTATACAGGAAGTCCTTAAAACGTGAAGGTTTGCGGGAGTGTGTAATTAACAAATATACTGTCTTATTTTATCGCATCAAGAATGACGAAATTGAGGTTGTCTCAGTTTCATCGACGCGAAAAGGAAATTAAGTCTAATTGAAAGAAATTGGTGGCACGACTCAAACAGCAACGGCTGCCGGTCGTGCCACCACTTTTTATAAGGCCACCACTTTTCAGGCGGCCAGCGAAGGCAGCGTATTTTCACCGGCGAGGCGTTCGTAAATGCCAAGCGCCCGGACGGCTCCCTCTGTAATATCGGCCTCGTGGCCTTTAGCATGTTTGTCCTGACAGGCAATGGCCCAGTTTTCATTCTTGGGACCATTAAAAAAACGGGAAATACGGGCCATGGCCGGTAATACCGGACTGCGTTGTAAGTCTCTGGTGATGGTCTGCCCATCAAACGCAATTTCTTCCCCTACATAGGCAGCTCCGAGAAGCTGCCAGGCATTCCAATGTGCAAAAAAAGTCGGGTAGGCAAGCGGGAGCGGTGCCCCTGTTGCCAGTAAATCAGCGACCAGATATGGCGTTTTGCAGTGACGCAAACGATCATAATTGGGTAAATAGGAAGCTTGTTGGGCAAGGGCAGCTTCCAGCGCACGGTGATACGCCAGATTGACGTACAGTAGCTGCTGATACTGATTTAAGGTCAGCACATCAGCGTCGACACGGTTCCGGAAGAGCATCGTTTTTACCTGATCGTAAAGCGGCTGCAGCTTCTGATTGAGAAGTGCCATGAGATCCATAACGAAAAGAATTAATTGAGTATAACCGGGTTAGCGCTGCTTCGTGTACTTACCACTAACACTACCAACTCAGTATACCAAAGTTCTGTTTTTCATTCTATTTTACAAACTTTTCACCATATACCATTAGGTAAAATGAGTGTACGGTACATAAAAAAACAAAACTATCCGGCCAGCGCCGTAACCGTGTCCGTAAGCTCGTTGACGGGTAGTAAACCGTTCAGCCAGTGGATGGGTAAGCCGTCCCGTTCCATCTTCCTGAAGAAGGTCATCTGCCGTTTGGCAAACTGATGAATGGCTGTTTCGAGCCGGAGCGTCATGGTCTCGTAACTGAGTTCGCCTTGCAGGTATTGCGTAATAAATTTGTATTCCAGACCGTAAAAAATCAGCTTGTCGGCCGGAATGCCGGCGGCAAGTAACTGCTCAACTTCGTCAATCATGCCGCTTTGCAGGCGCTCGTGCAGGCGTCGGGTAATCCGCGCGCGGCGGACGTCAACGGGCAGATCGATGCCGAAAACGGCAGGTGTTTCGGCTGGCTCAGGCGTTTGGGCCAGCAATGGCGTGTCGGGTTGGCTGGCCAGATACTGGTTAATTTCGATGGCACGGATCAGTCGTTTACGGGTCGAGGTGTCGGCCACGGCCGAATAAACCGAAGGCGTTTGGTGAAAACGGGCGAGTAATGCATCATCAGAAAGCAGGCTCAGGCTATCGCGCAGGGTCTGATCAATCGGGATGGCCGTAAAGGCGTGGCCTTTCAGGATAGCTTCGAGGTAAAGGCCGGTGCCGCCGCACAGGATAGGGCGTTTGCCGCGCTGCCGGATGTCGTTGAGTGCTTGCTGTACATCCTGCTGGAACCGGTAAATGTGGTAGTCGTCTCCGGCATCAGCGATGTTGATGAGGTGGTAGGGTACCGGCTGCCCGCCATCGCTATAGTCGGCCAGGTCCTTGCCGGTGCCGATGTCCATGCCGCGATAAACCTGCCGCGAGTCGACACTGATGATTTCGCCCTGAAGCTGCCGGGCCACTTGTACTGCCAGTCTGGTTTTACCGCTGGCCGTTGGTCCCAGAATTACAAGAAGACCGGTATGGGTCATGCGTTAGTTCGGGTAAAACGGTTTAATAAACTTGATACTTCCGGCGTTGACTACAGGAAGGAAACCGCGCGCAGGGAGGTCTGTTTCGGAAAGATCCTCCGGCAACCGGTGCGGATAGTAGCGCACATAGCTGGCCGGATCGAGCCAGAAGGTTTGCGGGGCGGTTATTCCAACCCTTTCGAAGCCAAGGCGCTCATAACTGCGGCCGTCTGACCAGTCGCGGTCGGCATAGGTCATGACATCGATGAACGGGTGGCCTTCGGCGGGCGGATGGAGGCTGTACTGGTCGGTGACAAAGGCTTTCAGGAGCTTATCGAGGCCCCCGACAACGGTTGTAAAGACATGGTTGGCAAACCGGACCATTTCGTACGACCGGAAGGGCTGTTCATGGCGGGTAACCGAACGCGGAAAGCTGAACGTGGCTACCGCTACCAGCAGCTCGTCGTCGGTGTCGCGGGTATACCGAGCGCGGAAATCCGGCGATAACACGCGGAAATACCGCTTTGGCAGAAACAACCCGTATTTGTATTTCGACTGAGTAGGTACTTGTAGGTGGTGAGTTGTCAGAAACTGATCGAGGGTCGGGCGGTCAATGCGCTGCACGTTGGTAAGCCGCGCCGGGATGCGTTCCGACTGGCCGGTAAGTGCCTGTAACCGGGAGCGGACAATGGTCGGTTTTGTGCGCCGGACATCTTCCCACAGGTGAACTGTTTGCCAGCCATCCTGCGCCAGCTCTACCGAAAGGTCCTGAAAAAAACTGCCGTCGGCGATAGCGCTGTTTTGTTGATAAAGAGCCTGATACGTGGCCAGATCAATGGCATGAACGAGCGTTCGGGTGTCGGCAAGCTGGCTGACCGGAAACGGCGACGGGTGCGGAAAAGGAGTCACCGGCAGACCGGATGCCCAATCAGGCGGGTGGGGCATATGTGTTGATGCAGGCAAATGAAAAATAGATTGTATTTGGGTAAAATTAAGGCAAATTTTGAATATGAAGATTGGATTGACGCAAATACTGGTAGCCATTGCGGTAGCGACAGCAACTATAGCCGTGGCACAGCCTACGCCATCGGATACGACCGGGAAGACGTTTTTTGACACCCGGAACCGGCAGTATAACCCCAGCCGGACACTGGCCTGCGATCTGCTGCATACACGCCTGGACCTGCGGTTCGACTGGGCAAAGCAGTACGTTAACGGTGTCGCCACGCTTCGGTTCAAGCCTTATTTTTACCCGCAGAATACCCTTGCTATTGACGCCAAAGGCTTTCAGATTCATAGCATTGTGCTGCTGGATACCCTGACGGCCTATGACTCGCTGAGCCGGAAAACGGTCCGGCGGCCTGTGCGCGACTCGCTGACGTACACGTATTTGGGACAGAAAACCATCCAGCTGAAACTGCCGCGTACCTACACCCGCAAGGATACATTTAACATCCGGATTGTGTATACGGCCAAACCAAATGAGCTGCCTGGTATTTTCACGCGTACTACCGGTGCCATCACCGATGATAAGGGACTGTATTTCATCAACCCTGATGGCAAGGATCCGCACAAGCCGCGTCAGCTCTGGACTCAGGGCGAAACGGAGGCCAATTCGTGCTGGTTTCCGACGATTGATTCGCCCAACGAAAAAATGACGCAGGATATTTACCTGACCGTCGAAAAAGGACAGCGGACCCTCTCGAATGGCCGTCTGGTATCGTCAACGCCGAACACCGACGGCAGCCGTACCGATCACTGGCAGCAGACCCTGCCGCATGCCCCTTACCTGACCATGATTGCCGTCGGGGAGTTCGCCTATGTGCGGGATACCGGCCCCCGCAACATGGAAGTGAGTTATTACGTGGAACCGGCCTACGAAAAAGAGGCAAGGGCCATTTTTGGCCGGACACCGGCTATGATCGGCTTATTCGAAAAACTCTTCGGGGTGCCGTTTCCGTGGGATAAATACAGCCAGATTGTGGTGCGGGATCTTGTGGGCGGGGCCATGGAAAATACAACGG
>NZ_CAMFHL010000334.1 GCF_945952095.1 uncultured Arsenicibacter sp.
GCACAGGATAACTCCTATCTTGTCTTCGAGCTATACCACGGCAATGATTATCAGGAATATACGGACGGAAGAAGCGTTTCGTATACGGGTACCGGAAATAAACCGACACAGTTTATCCGGAATGGTTTCAACCATTACAAACTGATTATCGGTCTTGAGTCTTTCGGCCTGAAACGTACTGATGAGCAGCAGTTTGAGTATCATGAGTTCATGAAAAACCTCGGTGAGCTTACGTACACAACTGATTCACTGAAAAAGGACCTGAAGAGCACAAGCCAAAGCGTATCAACGACCTCCAGACAATATTATAATTATCAGTTTAAGCCTAATTCAGCCGTCATGCCTGGTAAAGAACCGCTGAAAGGCGGTAAATGGGTGGATTCACTGCTTGCCAGAAACAGGCCGGTTTCCTATGATCTGGCCCAGGCGGCGCTTACCCAGGCCCAGAGTGTGCTGGGATATGCTACGTCAAACATCACGTATCTGAATGAAAAGCAAAAGACTGTTTATAAATACGAACTGGAGAGTCACCATAAATTTACGCAGGCCCTCTCCTGTTTTGTGCTGTTTCTGATCGGAGCACCACTGGGTGCCATCATCAAAAAGGGCGGTTTTGGTTTGCCTGTACTGGTGTCCATTGTGTTTTTCGTACTCCTTTACGTGCTCACGATCAACGGCGATAAGCTGGCTAAAGACGGTGTAGTGTGGGTGCCCTTCGGTGCCTGGCTGCCAAATGCGCTGCTGCTCCCGGTAGGGCTTTACTTTATGCGGCAGGCCCGCCATGACTCGCGCATCTTTGATAAGGATGTCTATATTATCGCATGGGAACGGTTCAGGAAGCGTTTTGCAGCCTGGCGTACAAAAGATAAACCTCAAATAGCCTGACAGCCAGTGCCTGTTAGCATACCCCTGTTAATTAATTAACGGCTATTGTATCATTTTAATCATTTTTTCCTTACCTTTGCGTTTTCTAAATTTTTTCAGTAAACTTAACGCTGTCTGACGATGTATTTAACGAACGACAAAAAGCAGGAAATTTTTGCTAACCAGGGTTTCAAGAAAAGTCCGGAAGATACTGGTTCGGCGGAATCTCAGATCGCGCTGTTTACATACCGGATTGCTCACCTGACAGAACACCTGAAAGTGCACAAGCACGATTACGGTACTCGCCAGGGGCTGCTTAAACTGGTAGGTAAGCGTCGCCATCTGCTCGATTACCTCGCTAAAAAAGACATTACTCGCTACCGGGCTATTATTGCTCAACTGGGCATCCGGAAGTAAGTATACATAATCAGGGAATTTACCGATGGTAGATTCCCTGATTTTTTGCTTTTACATAAGTAAGTCAATACCAATCCGGTAGTACTTCACTTAGTTATTCCATTTAATAATATTTAAGCGGTAAAGCGGCCGGAGAAGTCATTTTAGAGGTTTTAAAGCTGTTGTAGCGCGTTTCTACGTATATGTTTCAAATCACCACCCAGTCTGTCCCGCTTCCCGACGGACGTGAAATTACCATCGAAACCGGCAAATTAGCCCGTCAAGCTGATGGCGCCGTTGTTGTCCGTCTGGGCGATACTATGCTGCTTGCCACCGTAGTATCCAGCAAAGAAGCTAAAGAGGGCGTTGACTTTCTACCGTTATCGGTTGATTATCAGGAGAAATTTGCGTCGGCCGGCCGGATTCCGGGCAGCTTTCAGCGTCGCGAAGGTAAACTGTCTGACCATGAAGTGCTGATCAGCCGTCTGGTAGACCGTGTGCTCCGCCCGATCTTCCCTGAGGACTATCATGCCGACACGCAGGTAATGATTACTCTGATCTCTGCGGATCCACAGGTGTTGCCTGATGCCCTGGCGGCACTGGCAGCGTCAGCGGCACTGGCCGTTTCTGACATTCCGTTCAACGGCCCGATCTCAGAAGTACGGGTTGCCAAAATTGACGGTGAATACAAAATCAACCCGCTGATTTCGGAACTGGAACGCGCCTCACTTGACCTGATTGTCGGCGCTACGGAGCAGGATATCTGTATGGTTGAGGGCGAAATGAATGAGTGCTCTGAAGCTGAGGTACTCGAAGCCCTGAAGGTAGCCCACGAGGTTATTAAATTACAGTGCCAAGCTCAGAAAGAGCTGGAAGCAAAAACAGGCAAAACAGAAAAACGTACCTACAGCCACGAAACGCACGATGAAGAGCTGCGTACGGCCGTTCGTGCTTACTGCTACGATAAAATTTACGACGCAGCCCGTCAGAAGCAGACGGTGAAAAAACTGCGCAGCGATGCGTTTAAAGCGATTCTGAACGAATACCTTGAAACGTTTGCGGACGATGCGGAAGTAAATAAAACACTGGTCAAAACGTATTTCAATGATCTGGTCTGGGAAGCATCACGCCGCTTAGTGCTCGATGAGCGCTATCGCCTCGATGGCCGTGTGCTGGATCAGATCCGTCCGATTGTCTGCGAACCCGATATCCTTCCGCGTGCGCATGGTTCATCCCTGTTCACCCGTGGGGAAACCCAGTCGTTGACAACCGTTACGCTGGGTACGAAAATGGACGAGCAGATTGTGGATCAGGCTATGTTCCAGGGCTATTCTAAGTTCCTGTTACACTATAACTTCCCTGGTTTCTCAACCGGTGAGGTAAAGCCAAACCGCGGTCCGGGTCGTCGTGAAGTAGGTCACGGTAACCTGGCGCACCGTGCGCTGAAAAAGGTGTTACCGCCTGATGCAGACAACCCATACACAATCCGTATCGTATCTGACATTCTCGAATCAAACGGTTCGTCATCGATGGCGACAGTTTGCGCCGGAACGATGGCCCTGATGGATGCAGGTGTGAAGATTAAAGCACCGGTAGCCGGTATTGCCATGGGTCTGATTACCGACTCGGAAAAATATGCCGTTCTGTCGGACATCCTGGGTGACGAAGACCATTTAGGTGACATGGACTTCAAAGTAACCGGAACGGAGCAAGGTATTACCGCCTGTCAGATGGACATGAAGGTAAACGGTCTGTCGTATGAGGTGCTGGCACAGGCACTGGAACAGGCGCGTGCCGGTCGTCTCCACATTCTGGGCGAAATGAAGAAGGCCATCAGCGAAGTTCGTGACGACCTGAAGCCACATGCACCACGGGCGCACGTGATCAAGATTGAGCAAAGCCAGATTGGTGCCGTTATCGGGCCAGGCGGTAAAGTGGTACAGGAGATTCAGAAGGAATCAGGTACGACAATTGTTATTGAAGAAAAAGACAATGCCGGTTATGTAAGTATCTTCGCGACCAATAAAGAAGGTATGGACAAGGCCATTTCCCGCGTGAAAGGTATTGTTGCTATTCCGGAAATCGGTGAAATCTACGACGGTAAAGTGAAAACGATTATGCCGTTCGGAGCGTTTGTCGAGTTCCTGCCGAATAAAGACGGCTTATTGCACATTTCCGAGATTAAGTGGGAACGTCTGGAAGCCATGGAAGGCGTACTGGAAGTTGGAGAAGAAGTACGGGTTAAGTTGATTGACATTGATAAAAAGACAGGTAAATACCGCCTATCACGTAAGGTCCTCTTACCGAAGCCGGCGAACAAAAATCCATAGGGATTTGTTACTTTTTCGTGTAATCAAACGTCTAAATTTAACGTTATCTACCCATAACACCCGAATTCTCGTACCATGAGGCAGCTAAAAATATCAAAGCAGATTACCAACCGTGAGAGCCAGTCGCTTGACAAGTACTTGCAGGAGATTGGTAAGGTAGATCTGCTCACTCCTGACGAGGAGGTGATTCTGGCACAGAAAATCCGTGAGGGAGACCAACTGTCACTTGAGCGGTTAACGAAAGCCAACCTTCGCTTCGTTGTCTCGGTGGCTAAACAATATCAAAACCAGGGTTTATCGCTGGGTGATTTGATCAACGAGGGCAACCTCGGTCTGATCAAGGCTGCACAGCGTTTTGATGAAACCCGTGGTTTTAAATTTATCTCATACGCCGTTTGGTGGATTCGTCAGTCCATTCTTCAGGCACTGGCCGAGCAGTCTCGTATTGTTCGTCTGCCGCTTAACCGTGTCGGTTCACTGAATAAGATTTCAAAGACCTTCTCTGATCTGGAGCAGAAATTTGAGCGTGAGCCTTCACCGGAAGAACTGGCTGCTGTACTGGACATTACCCCGGCGGAAGTGGTTGATACCCTGAAAATTTCAGGTCGTCACGTATCGATGGATGCTCCGTTTGTGCAGGGTGAAGAAAACAGCCTGCTCGACGTACTTGAAAACGACGGTGAAGACAAGCCGGACTCCGGTCTGATCAATGACTCACTGCGTAAGGAAGTACAGCGGGCCCTGTCAACGCTGACGCAGCGCGAAGCCGATGTGATTACGTTATACTTCGGTCTGAACGGTGAGCATGCGATGACACTGGAAGAGATTGGTGAGAAATTTAACCTGACCCGCGAGCGCGTTCGTCAGATTAAGGAGAAAGCCATCCGCCGCCTGCGTCATACGTCCCGCTCAAAAGCACTGAAAACGTATCTGGGTTAGTTAGTACGCCTGATAAACAGAGAAGCCTCCGGCAAGTTGCCGGAGGCTTTTTTTGATTTAGCACACATGAAGCTCAACTAGTTTACTTTTTATATGAGTTTATTTCAATCTGCTTTAATCGCTCTTCCCACTTTAACCGATCACTCTTAAAGCTCCATGATGACCAGACATCTACTGACATAATTGTCAAGACAAGCAGAATCACACAATACTTAGCAGCCGGAGGGTAGTTTCTTGCCCTATCTGAAAAATATAAAAAAGCTGCTCCCCCCATTACCCCTAAAATGAGCATATTAGGTAGTGACACTTTAAGAATTTCCCAAAGCATCGTGCTATTCATTAGTATAAGTATAGTACCGCATTGAAGAAGAGTTGATTAAAACTGTTAAAACGTCTTATAAACACTACAGATATATCTCCCATAACCAAACCAGATACCCACCTCCCAAAAAGGCGCCGGCAATAATTCTGGCAGCTAGAGGCCTGACTGTACAAAGCGTCAACAGGTAAACCATATAATACCAGCCACATATAAAAATTGCTGTTTGCAATACAGATAAAACAATTAACATCACGTTAAGAGGTATAGCCTCCGATTTAGCTAACGGAGACATAAAAGCCATACTTAACAGTAAGAGCACTAATAGTTTTAACGCTTTCATAGCAATCAGCTTTGGTAGCAGAAAATCAATAGTATAGATATGAATATTTCCTTTTTTATTCCACACTCAACGCCTCAATAATCGCCGAAATCTCATCTACTACTTTTGTCGGGTTTCCCTCATAGCCTAGGGACCGGTAGCGGATATTACCTTGCTGGTCAATGATAAACTTCATCGGAATTCCCTGCACGCCAAACGCGGAAGACATTCGGTTACCCGGATCCAGCGGCACCGTAAAATTATAGGATTTATTCTGCATGAAGGCCTGTGCTTTCCGGGCCATCGTACCCACATCGGCATTCCCTTCACGGCTATTCACAAACAGAAATTTCACATTCGGGTTCGCTTTCTGCGCAGCCTGTGCCCGGTTCATCGCCGGGAATAAGGCGACACACGGGCCACACCAGGTCGCCCAGAAATCAACGACCACAATTTTCCCTTTCAGGCTGGCCAGCGAAAACACATTGCCCCTCGCATCCCGAACGGAGAACGACGGTGCCGGTATGTTAATCAGCGTATTACGTAATAGCTCACGCTGTTTTTTCTTAAAAGGGGCTTCCAGCTCGGTCCAGTAAGTGGCAAAGCCTGCCTCCGATTTATTAGTTTGCATGTAAAAATCACGCAGAGCCGTTTTGATCAGCGGGGTAGCAGTACCTGTCTGCACCGCAGACTCCCCTGCCTGACGGGCTTCATCCGGCCGGGCCGTTTTCAGCGCACAACGCACCAACACTTCATTGGCTACCGGATCGGTCTGAAACGGATTTTGCACATCAATAGCCTCCTTACTCAGCGCATACGCTTCGTCAAACCGCTGCTGATCAGCAACAATAGCGGCGTATGTCGTTATGCACTGCCGGTAGAGCATCTGCCGGTTGGCTTCCCAGTCACCGGTGAAACGGGCCGGTTTAGGTTGCGTCTTTGCCAGTTGGGTGGCTTGCTTTGCCAGCCACTCAGCCGGCGGTAATCCATTGGGAAAAGCTTTAACCTGATTCGCCAGATCATCAAGTTCCGCCGGATCAGTAAAGAGCTTTGGGCGCGTACCCACAAAATCAGCAATCGCCTTGCCATCCCGCGCTTCCCGAAGCCCATCAATTACCACATCCGCCGCCCGCCGGAGCATGGCCGATGCCGGGAAATCCTTCTCAAACGCCAGATACTGTTGTTGCTTTTCGGCAAGTCCCTTCGTTTTCTGCAACGCATCCAGCCGCTGGACCTGAGCGTGAACGCCCTTGGTATCAGCAGCCAGCAGCCGGTCTTTGCATCGTTTGCTATCAGCAGCTACGCCCAGCTGATCGTACAGCTGGCAGGCTTTGGTAAGTTCATCAATCGATCCGCCGCCCGGCCGTGACACCAGATACGACTCAATCCCAGTTTTT
>NZ_CAMFHL010000335.1 GCF_945952095.1 uncultured Arsenicibacter sp.
TCTACACGTAAGGAGTCGTCGGCAGCGTCAGATGTGTATAAGAGACAGCCCAGAAAGTGCTTGGTGGCGGCAGTTCGCCGGAATGGATGAAAGACTACGGTGTCTGGACCATGTTTGGCCGGCCAAAGCAAGGCCAGAGCCTTGATGAGGTGAAAAACCTGCTGCTCGCCGAAGTCGCCAAACTGAAGAGCGGTAATTTCGACGATAAAGTCATTCAGTCGATTGTCAGCAACTACAAGAAGCGGCAGATCGAAGAATATGAGAACAATTACGGCCGCGCCGACAAGTTGCTGGAGGCGTTCGTGCTGGCCCGTGGCGACCACTACGCGGATCAGACCAGCCTGATCGACGACATGGCTAAGGTAACGAAGCAGCAGGTTGTTGACTTTGCCAATAAATACCTGAAAGACAATTATGTAGTTGTCTACAAACGGAAAGGCGAAGACAAGAATATCAAGAAAGTTGACAAGCCGGCTATCACACCGGTAGAAGTTAACCGCGAGGCGCAGTCGCCGTTCCTGCAACAGGTAAGCAACATGCCGATGGCCGATGTGCAACCCGTATGGCTTGATTACCAGAAGGATATTCAGCGCGGGAAAGCCGGTGCGGCCGATGTACTGTATGTACAGAACACCGACAACGACCTGTTCCGCCTTGGCTACCGGATTCCGATGGGTACCTACCACAGCAAGGTGCTGCCGATTGCTACCCAATACCTGCAATTCCTGAGCACCGACAAGTACTCGGCCGAGGAAATCAGCAAGGCATTTTTCGATCTGGCCTGCGCCTATAACATCTATTCGTCAGGCGATTACACAACGGTCCGGCTGTCGGGTCTTCAGGAGAATTTCGATAAGAGCGTTAAACTCCTCGACCACCTGCTCCGGAATTGTAAGCCGAATGAAGACGCGCTGGAAGCGCTGAAAGGCCGGATCCTGAAATCGCGCGCTGACAACAAGCTGAACAAAGGCACTATCATGCAGGGCCTGATCAACTATGCGCAGTATGGTCCGAAAAATCCGTTCAATAACCAGTTGACCAACGACGAACTGAAAGCACTGACATCCGCTCAGCTGCTTGACGTACTGCATACACTGTTCGATTATCCGCAGCAGATCATTTACTACGGACCAAAATCAATCGGTGACTTCAGCCGGGAGATTGCCAGCCAGCATCAGATGCCGGCACAGTTCCGTCCGGTAGCGAACCGTCAGGCGTTCACGCAGGTAGCCCAGACTCAGAATCAGGTGCTGTTTGCGGATTACGACATGGTACAATCCGAGATTTTCTGGGTACGGAACACCGGTGCGTTTGATCCGGCAGTTATGCCTACAATTAACCTGTTCAACAACTACTTCGGTGGCAACATGGCCTCGGTTGTTTTCCAGACCCTGCGCGAATCAAAGGCACTCGCCTACTCGACGTATGCGAACTACGACACGCCGGAACGCAAAGACGAGCAGTATTCGGTTAGTGCGTACATCGGCAGTCAGGCCGATAAGTTCCACGAAGCGGTTGCCGGTATGAATGAGCTGCTGAATGTACTGCCGGAGTCGCCGAAATTGCTCGAAACGGCCAAGACCAGCATGAAGAAAACGATGCAGACGGAACGTATCCGTCAGGATGGTATCATTTACAGCTACCTTGATGCGCAGGAAAAAGGCCTTGATTACGATGCCCGTCAGAAAACCTACGAAGCGCTCGACAAGCTCTCGTATGCCGACCTAAAGAAATTCACGGAACAAAATCTGGCGAACAAGCCATATACCTATTGCGTCGTTGCGTCTGAAAAGCGGGTAACGCCGCAGGATCTCGCTAAATACGGCACCGTGAAAAAGCTGTCGCTGGAAGAGATTTTCGGGTATTAACAGCTGAAAATATCGAATTTACCCTTTCTTGTCATTCCGACGCAGGAGGAATCTTTGTACTTTAGAGAAGCCACAAAGATTCCTCCTGCGTCGGAATGACAACTTTCTTTAGAACCATTCATTTTGTTTCGTTTTAAACAATTTACGGTGCGGCAGGAACGGGCAGCGATGAAAGTCTGTACCGATGCCTGCCTGTTGGGCGCGTTCGCCGACGTAGCCAATGAGCAACCCGTACGTCTGCTCGACATCGGCACCGGTACCGGCCTGCTGGCACTCATGGCCGCTCAACGCAACCCGAACGCCCGGATCGACGCTGTCGAAATTGATGCCGATGCCGCGCAACAGGCGACCGAAAACGTTACCGCCAGCCCCTTTGCCGGCCGGATCACGATCCGGCACACCCCTGTGCAGGAATTTACCCCGGCGTCGACAGCCTACGACCGGATTCTCACCAATCCGCCGTTTTACACCAATCACCTGCGGTCGCCGGACGCCGCCGTCAACCGTGCGCTGCATACCGATGACCTGCCTTTCGGCGATTTACTGGCAGCTGTCGGCCGGCTTTTAGCCCGCAACGGGCAATGGTGGGTATTGCTGCCTCCGTACGAAATGGATCAGCTGACACAGCAGGCAGCCCACACCGGTCTGACGCCTTTCCGGCGGCTTCGGGTACAGCACCATGCCAACAAACCGTTCTTCCGGCACATTACCGGCTTTTCGTTTGCCGGTCAGCCACTGGCAGACAGTACACTGGCCATTTATGAAACCGACGGCCGGACCTACACTGCCGCCTTCCGCAGCTTATTGCAAGACTTTTATCTGATATTTTAGCCAAGGTCGTACCTTTGTCGTGTCCGGAATTATTTCGGGAGTGGCCACTGTTTCAGTAACAGGGGAATACGGCTAGCCAATGCGGCCCCGGCCCCCACGTAGCAATAGCGGATTTTCAACTGAATGACACATATTCCTTTGCAGCTTTCTGTCCTGATTCCTCTTTTTAACGAGGACGAATCACTACCTGAACTTCATGACTGGATCGTTCGGGTAGCCACAGAGCATCAGTTCACATACGAAATTCTTTTTGTCGATGACGGCAGTTCCGACAACTCATGGGAGGTAGTTCAGACCTTGTCGGCCCGTAACCCGCACGTGCGGGGCATCCGGTTTGGCCGGAATTACGGCAAAACCGCCGCTTTACAGGTTGGTTTTCAGGCCTGTCGGGGCAGTGTGGTGATTACCATGGATGCCGATTTGCAGGACAGCCCCGATGAGATTCCGGAGCTGTACCGGATGATTACCGAAGACGGATACGATCTGGTCTCGGGCTGGAAAAAGAAGCGCTATGACCCTATCAGCAAGACCCTCCCGACCAAACTGTTCAACGGTGTGTCGCGGATGGTCTCCGGCGTTAAGCTCCATGATTTCAACTGCGGGCTGAAAGCCTACCGCGGCAAAGTGGTGAAAACCTTTAACCTTTACGGCGAAATGCACCGCAACCTGCCGATTGTGGCGAAATGGAACGGCTTTTCGAAGATCGGGGAAAAGGTGGTTCAGCACCGCGCCCGTAAATACGGATCGACTAAATTCGGGCTTGACCGGTTTATTAACGGGTTTCTTGATCTGCTGGTCATTGCCTTTATGCAGAAATTCGGCAAGCGGCCGATGCACTTTTTCGGCGGATTCGGGACATTTTCCTTTTTTGTCGGCACCCTGATTGCGCTGTATCTGATCGGAGAAAAACTATACCGCATATCGCAGGGCGTCCGCTACCGGAACGTAACGGATAACCCGATGTTTTTCTTTGGCTTAGTGGCCATTATACTGGGGGTTCAGCTCTTTCTGGCCGGCTTTATCGGTGAGTTACTGATCCGGCAGTTTGCTCCCAAAACAACTGACTTCCAGATCGCTGAACGGGTTGGCGAATAAACCACAAAGACGCGAAGTATCTGAGAAACACTACGTAATTTATATTTCTCAGGTACTTTCCGGCGTTGTGGTTACCTTACAACAGCCAGTTTACCGGCCACACCTTCTTCCCCGTTTGCTGCTATGGCAATCACCAGATAAATGCCTGTCCGGACAGGGCGTCCCCGATAATCGAGCAGGTTCCAGGTGGCCGTACCACCCTGAGCTTTTGTCTCGTACACCAGCTGACCGGCCGCATCCAGAATCTTTACGGCGGCCTGGTCCACCAGACCGTTTATTGCCACCACACCGCTGAAATCCGGCCGCACCGGATTCGGGAAGACCGTTACCTTATTCAGTGTACCGGCCGGTTCAGTAGCCACGCCCCGGTATGACACCAGCCCCGCCGTCGTCGCCACAAAAACCGACCCGCTGACGGGCTCAACCGCTACATCCAGAATCTGGTCCGACGGCAAGGGACTATTCGCCGTAGTGAATGTTTCGAACAACTCAGTGCCGTCGGCCGCCACGCGGTACAATCCGCTTTTTGTCGCAATCCATTTCCGGTTACCACCATCCACGGCTATGGCTGTCACTGACTCATTGGCCAGCAACCGCCGCCGGTTCAGAATCGGTATGGCTGCGTTAACAGCACCCGTAAATACGTTGTACGGGTCATCAAAAACAGCAACGCCAAGGTCAGTACCAACCCAGATCAGCCCGCTTCTGTCCTTGGCCAGGGTCCGTACAATGTTGTTCGGCAGCCCCCCTTCATTGGCCGTTGCGTATAAATACCGTGTCTGAGCAGTCTGTGGGTTAAACACCAGAATGCTGCTGTAACTCAGCCGAAGCCACAGATTACCGTTATCGTCGGGCACAATCTGCGCCACGTTTTGCTGCGACACCGTCCGGAACGAGTCAAATTGTCCGTTTGGCCGGCGCACGTGTAACGTCGTTGGCTGCGTGCCGGTCGGTGCTGTCGCGATCCAGAGGTTGCCGTCATAGTCTGTAGCCAGCGCCGTAATGTAGGGGCTGATGGTTGACGGCATGGTCACCGCCACCGGATTCTGACCCTCTCCCTGCATCCAGAGACCACCTCCGTAACTGCCCAGAAACAACTGCTGACCGGCGACTCCATAGGCCGCCGAATTAAACGGTATGATCGTATTCGGGTATGCCTGCCAGCGTCCTTCGCTCACCGAAAGTTTACCCGATTGCCGGTCATTATCCAGCGAAAGCGGCGTGTCCAGGTTATTCCCCCCCAATGCCACAAGCTGCTGGCTGTAAGCAAACAAACGGGGAAACTGATCCGACGGCGGTCCTTCGGGAATAATCGGCTGAAACGCGCCGTTCTGTCCCTGTAAGAGGCCGTTCTGTGCATCCGCCACCCATACACCGGCCCCGTCAGCGACGGCATCCTGTGGCTGATTCAGCAGATTGCCCTGAAAGGCGATTCCGCTGGTATTGGTCAGCCGCGAGCCGGTAATTACTAATTGATTCACATCTGCCGGTGTTGCTGCCGCCCTGGGCGTCGGGAAAAAGCGGACCGGTGTTGTGGTCGTGGCCTGAACAAGTGCCCACCGGCCCTGCTGCCGTTCGTAGACACCCATCCCTTCGACCGCTGCCCGCAATCGTCCGCCCACACTGCCAAGCGCCGCCACCGGTTGATTGTCCGGAGCGCCGATTGTCCGCCAGTTGCCGTAATACGCAAGATTGATCCTGTCTGAAAACGGAGCTGCCAGCAGACCGCGGTTCGTCAGCGCGTAGAGCGTATCCTGACTCAGGGCCGTGGCCGGAACAGCCACCTCACTGCCGCCTGTACCGATATTGCGGTAGGTATCGCGGATGCCGGCCTGTACCGGATCAAACACCACAATACCGAAGTTGGTACTCACATACACATTGCGGCCGGTACCCAACGTATACGCCTGATTTGCCTGCCGGTTAACAGGCAGCTGCGAAGCATTTTTAATGGCATCTATGGTCTGTATTTCACCTGCCGGGTTGCCCTGTTTATCAACAGCCAGCAGGTCGATCATACCACTCCGGTAGTAAATCAGCAGTTTTCCGGATTGGGCATCATAATACAACCGGCTTACCCCCACATCGCTCAGGCCGTTGACTTTTGACAGCGCCGCGGTTTCGCCCGTTGTTTTATTGTAGTAAAATAAGCCATAGCGCGTTGCCGCGTATACCTGCCCGCCAGCGACCTCAACTGCCTGCGCCGACTGGTAGGCGGCATGCGACTGCCACGTACCAACGGGCTGGCCATGAGCGGCGAAGAGCGGGCAGAGGGCAAAGAGCAGCATAGTGCACCACCATCCGGCAACCGGTATCCTGTTATTTATCATCCACATAGACCCATTCCTTTGCCCCGGCTTCGTTGCCTAACACAAAGCAGCGGCGGCACCGGGCTTCATAACTGTCCGTTTCACCCAGTAAAACCCGTTCCTGAGAAGGGAGTAACCGAAAAGAATGATGGGCCATATCGCCGCAGACCACACAAATGGCATGAACTTTGGTGACATATTCAGCAATGGCCATAAGCTGCGGCATACAGCCAAACGGCTTACCGGCAAAATCCATATCCAGCCCCGCAACAATGACGCGCTGCCCCTGATTTGCCAGTTGTGTGCATATTTCCGCCACTTCTGCGTCGAAAAACTGGGCTTCGTCAATCCCTACC
>NZ_CAMFHL010000336.1 GCF_945952095.1 uncultured Arsenicibacter sp.
GGTGGGTGGCAATCGTGCTTTGCAGGGGAGTTTTCTGGGGGAAGAACCGGCGCATGTACCGGTCCGTCTGGCCGTCGGGGTAGATTTCGTTGGCATAGGCCCAGTCCGGAGAAATCAGTTTGCTGATACCACCGGTACCGAGATAATAGGAATACAGGGCTGATACCCAGTTGTTGTAAATGCCGTTGCTGCGTTTGAGGTATTTAGCGGCGCCGTGCGTGGCTGCGTTGATACTCCGGCGTTCGTCGACCTCGCTGTCAACCCGGATGCCATGATCGATGGAGGTACCTTCCTTAAACTGCCAGAATCCAACGGCCTGCGACGACGAAATCGCGTCGGGCAGCAGCGAGCTTTCCTGTACGGCCAGGTATTTGAAATCGGTCGGAACCTCTTCGTCGGTCAGGATGGCTTCGATGGTCGGGAAGTACAGCACCACGCGGTCGAGCTTCGCCTGCCAGAACTGCCGGTTCGACAATAACGCACGGACATCCTGCTGAATGATGCTGCGGGCACCATCATCGAAATTCACAGAAATGCCGGCAAAACTGACCTGAGCCGGTATGGGTGGAGTCGGTACAGGCTGGGCCAGTGTCAACCAGCTGATGAGCAGGAAGAGGCAGGTCAGGGTGTACGGTCTATTCATGGGTTAATCGTTAACAGTGTTAATCAATAAGGGAATCACTTCTTGCGCATCATCATCAGCCCGTCGCGGACCGGCAGCAATATATTCTCAACGCGCGGATCCGCATTTATTTTATCATTAAAGGCTAAAACCGCGTGTGTATCCTTATCGGAAGCTTTTACCGGTCCGACTACCTTGCCGCTCCACAGTACGTTATCGGCCAGAATAATGCCGCCCGGCCGTACTTTATCGATTACCAGGTCGAAGTAGGTAGCGTTGTTGCGCTTGTCGGCGTCGATAAAAACAAGGTCAAATTCTTCGTCAAGGCTTTCAATAATCCCGGCAGCATCGCCCAGCCGGAAGTCGATTTTAGCGGCATACGGCGTTTGCTGCCAGTAGGAGCGGGCAAAATCCTCCAGTTCTTCGTTGTTGTCGATCGTAATCAGCAACCCGTCATCGGTCAGCCCTTCGGCGAGGCACAAGGCCGAATAGCCGGTATACGTACCGAGTTCAAGGATGCGCCGCGGACGAAGCATGTGCGACAACATGGATAGCAGACGTCCCTGTAAATGCCCTGACAACATGCGCGGGCGAAGGACGTGAGCGTGTGTATTGCGGTTAAGCCGTTGTAAAACGTCACTTTCGGGCGACGTATGGCTTTCGACGTAATCAGTTAATTCGGCCGGAAAAAAATCCATTCAGTTTACATCCTGCGTGGTAATGAGCAGGGGGAGTCTGGTAAAATTAACGTAAAAGCGAGTTAAATACGATTTTTGGTATCAATAATTATCGTTACCGGTCCGTCGTTGAGCAGGGATACTTTCATATCAGCGCCGAACTCGCCGGTTTGAACGGGGTGGCCCAGATCAGCTGAAAGCTGTGTAATCATCTGCTCGTAAAGCGGAACGGCGATATCGGGTTTTGCGGCCTCCAGAAAGCTGGGGCGGTTACCCTTTTTGGTAGATGCATGGAGTGTAAACTGGCTGATCAGCAGGATGCTGCCGCCGACGGCTTTCAGATCAAGGTTCATTTTGCCTTCTTCATCGTTGAAGATGCGCATACCCACAATCTTTTTACTGAGCCAGTCAATATCTTCTTTCGTATCAGTATGGGTAATCCCGAGCAGGATCATAAATCCGGTACCGATTGCTCCTTTTACTTGTCCGTCGATGGTAACGGAGGCTTGCGAAACACGCTGAATTACGGCGATCATAAAGTCCCTTTAGGCAAATGAGGGCCAAAAATACCCAAAACTTGCCATATGCCGAGAGGGGAAGAAGAACAGCGTATATTTAACCATTTGTGTAAATTGTAGCTTTGCGAAATGAAAGAAAAGAATTTATATATCATTTCCGGATGCAACGGAGCAGGTAAAACGACTGCATCATTCATTATTCTGCCTGAAATATTACAGTGCAGGGAGTTTATTAATGCTGATGAAATTGCTAAAGGATTATCACCTTTTCGGCCTGAAACCGTTGCTCTTGAAGCTGGACGTATTATGTTAAGCAGAATAGAAAGTTTACTGAGTGCAAATGAAAGTTTTGCATTTGAAACTACCCTCTCAACCAGAAGCTACAGGAACAAAATAATTGAAGCAAAAAAATTAGGTTATAGTGTCACACTGATCTATTTTTGGCTTAGTAGTGTCAGCCTGGCAAAAGAAAGGGTATTAGTAAGGGTGTCTGAAGGGGGACATAATATTGAACCGGAAATTATTGAGCGCCGTTACTATAAAGGTATAAAAAACCTGTTTAGCCTTTATCTGCCAATTGTGGATGGTGCGTTGATATTTGATAATTCAGAAGGTATGCCCGCGTTATTGGCTGAAAAAACCATTGATGGCCAATTGACTGTTATTAACAATAGAAAATATACTGAACTTAGATCATACTATGATAACTATTGAGAAGCAAGCGGAAATAAAAGCAAAAGTTTTGTTTGGTCTTGCAAAAACATATGAAAGCTTACTGGTTTATAAAAAAGAAAAAAAGTCAGATCTGGTAATCCTCAGAGATAATAAAATTGTCCGGATAAAAATGTAATGCGTTCTTAGTTTTCAAGATATTACCGGCACGACCCTTTTTTGAGCCGGATGCCTTCGGCAAAACTGATGGTGGCCTTGTCGGTAAACACAAATTTGCCGTTTTGGTCCTCCATGTCACTGTACCCCTCAACCAGTTCGTCTCCTTGCCGCAAAAACGCCACTTCACGGATTGACTGTGTTCCTTCCGACTGAAAGGTATAATTGGCCAGCAGCGTATCCCCGTGGAATGTGCCGGTGAAGGTCCCCTGGTTCCGGTCTTTTTCGTAGAAATTATAGGTCAGCGCTCCTTCGGCGTCACTGCCTTTGGTCGTTAACTGCATGGACACGGTATCCTGAGCGGTTACCAGCTGGTAGCAGACCGTTGCCGGTTTATCGGTTGCTGATGACTCGCTCTGCTGTTTATCAGTTTGTTGGCAACCAATAGTGAAAGCAAGTACCAGGAAAAGAAGCGTTGCGTATCGGGTCATAACGGTGTAAACAGCTATAAAACGTGTGCTAATGTAACGAAAATGCCTCAAACAACCACTTAAACCTCTGCAAGCAGCAGCTCGGCAATGGTAAAGTAAACCCCGATGCCGATGAGGTCATTGGCCGTCGTTATAAACGGTCCGGATGCCACCGCCGGATTAATGCCGATGCGGTTGAGCAGCAGCGGGGTGATTGTACCCATAAACGAGGCCAGCATCACCACTGCCAGCAACGATAGTCCCACCACCCAGAACAACCGTGGCTCACCGATCAGAAAGGTGTAGGTGCCTGCCATCAGGCCAACCACCAGCCCGTTGATGATCGCCACCAGAAAGGCCCGCAGCAACCGTTGCGACAGGGTCGTGCTCAGGCCGGACGTATCGGCCAGGCTCTGGACAATCAGCGAGGCGGTCTGAATCCCGACATTCCCGCCGGTAGAACCAATGATGGGAATGAACGCCGCCAGGGCAGCAATCTTACTCAGCTGACTCTGAAAACCGTTGATAACCGTAGCCGCCAGCAAACTGCCCACCGCCCCGGCAACCAGCCACGGCAGCTGCACCCGCGACCGCGCCCAGATGTTGTCGTCTTCCTCGACTTCGCCGGAAAGACCCGAAATGGCCTGGATGTCTTCATCAGCCTGTTCGGTGATGACGTCGACCACGTCGTCAATAGTGATTTGCCCGAGTAGCCGCCCCTGCACGTTTACGACCGGGATGGCATCAAGGTCATAGCGCTGCATGATCTCGGCCACTTCTTCGACCGGCCGGTAGGTCTCTACAAACAGAATGTCCTGTGTGTAAATGTCGGCGATTTTTGCATTCCGGCGGGCAAGTACAATCCGCTTCAGCGATACCAGCCCCAGCAGCACATCGGCATCGTCGACGACATAGACAGAATATACCTTTTCAACATCTTCGGTCTGGTCGCGGATTTCCTCGATACAGGCGTTTACGGTCAGGTTGACGTTGATTTTAACCAGTTCCTTCTGCATGAGCCCGCCGGCCACATCTTCGTCGTAATGCAGCAGATCAAGGATAAAGCGGGCCTGTTCGCGGTCTTCGAGCAAGGCAATAACTTCTTCACGGATGCGGATGGGCTGTTCGTTCAGAATATCAACGGCATCGTCGGAGTCCATTTCGTTGATCAGCGGCGCGAGGTCAGCCGACGAAAAGGTTTCGAGCAGGTCCAGCCGGACGGCCGGGTCGAGATTAGCCAGAATATCGGCACCCACCTGCTGATTCAGTAAGCTGAGCAGGTAATGTGCCCGGTCAGGTTCGAGTTCAAACAAAATACTTGAAATATCGGCCGGGTACAGCTCTTCCATATCAGCTCTGAGCGTCGCTGCGTCGCGCTCTTCAATCGCCAGCTGAATATGTTCAAGGTATTCTTTGGTAAGCTCGAAAGTCATTAGTCAGTACGGTACAATGTCGGTTGCAGATAAAACGTATGGGTACGTCCGTTTGTTAGACGCCACTTCACGTCTGCGGTTTATTCGTTGTCGGCAGCCTTAACGGATTTGTCGCTCATCAGCAGGGTGAGTGTAACAAAATCGGCCACGCTGAGCTGTTCAGCCCGTTTATCCATAAAATGGCTGGCCGCTGCTGCTTCCGTGATACCCAATGGTTTAAGGGCATTCCGGAGTGTTTTCCGGCGCTGGTTGAAACCGGCTTTTACCACCTGCGTAAACTTCCGTTCGTCACAGCCCAGCTCCGTAACGTTATTGCGTTTCAGCCGGATAACGCCTGAGTGTACTTTCGGCGGTGGAATAAAAACGTCCGGGTCAACCGTAAATTCGTAGGTAATGTCGTACCACGCCTGTAAAAATACGCTCAGCAGGCCATAGTCTTTTTTGCCGGCCGGAGCCGCCAGCCGCTGCGCTACCTCCCGCTGAAGCATACAGACCACTTCGGGGACGCGGTCCTTGATTTCCAGAACCTTAAAGAAAATCTGCGACGAAATATTATACGGGAAGTTGCCGATTACCGCAAACGGCGGTTCGCTGCCTTCTTCCCCGAATGTAAACGTACGGGGATCCATCGTCAGGAAGTCTCCTTCGATGATGCGGCCTTTAAGCGGCAGAAAGTATTTTTTCAGATACGTAACCGACTCGGTGTCAATTTCGACAACGTAGGTTTCGTACTCTGATTTTGGCAGCAGATACTGCGTCAGCACGCCGGTACCGGGACCGATTTCGAGCACATATTTATACCCGTTATGACCGGTCAGCAGATCGGCTATATTCTGAGCAATGCGCTGATCATCCAGAAAGTGCTGCCCGAGGTGTTTCTTTGGTTTTACGTACATACGTTAAAGAGCGAAAGAGTGAAAGAGTGGCCGCTGCGCGGCAAAAGAGTGAAAGTGACGGGCGTACAAGCTGTCGCTCTTTCACTCTTTACCGCTTTCACTCTTTAATTTTATCGTCCAATCGCAACTTTGCGGAGGATGGAGTCGATGACCTGAAGGGTGTTGACGCCGTCGGCCTCGGCTTCGTAATTAAGCATGATCCGGTGATTGAACACGTCGGGCATTACCTCTTTGATATCTTCAGGCAACACATAGTCGCGCTGGTCGAAGTAGGCAATGGCCTTGGCGGCAAGATTCAGGTTGATACTCGCCCGCGGTGATACCCCGAACTGAATATACCGGGCTTCATCGCGCAGGTTGTATTCCAGCGGCCGGCGGGTGGCAAACACCAGTTCAATGATGTACTGCTCCAGCGACTCGGATATATTTACGTTATTGATCTCATTCCGGATGGCGGTAATGTCGTCGGTATCCAGAATCGGCTGTACTTCGTAGTTGAAGTTCATGTTCGACATCCGCCGCATCACCTGTAGCTCGTCTTCCCGGCTGAGGTAATCAACGAATACTTTCATCATGAACCGGTCCACCTGTGCTTCCGGCAGCGGGTAGGTGCCTTCCTGCTCGACAGGGTTTTGCGTTGCCAGTACCAGAAAAGGCGGATTGAGAATAAAGGTTTCTTCGCCGATGGTTACCTGCTTTTCCTGCATGGCTTCCAGCAGGGCCGACTGCACCTTTGCCGGCGACCGGTTAATTTCGTCGGCCAGAATCAGGTTGGCAAAAATCGGACCTTGCTTTACTTCAAAATCGCCTGTTTTCTGGTTATAAATCATCGTGCCGATGAGGTCGGCCGGCAGCAGATCGGGCGTAAACTGGATACGCTGAAAATCAAGCTGTAATACTTTAGCCAGCGTATTGATCGTCAGGGTTTTGGCCAATCCGGGAACGCCCTCCAGCAGGATATGCCCGCCGGTAAGGAGGCCGACGATCAGCCGTTGTATGAGTCTGGCCTTGG
>NZ_CAMFHL010000337.1 GCF_945952095.1 uncultured Arsenicibacter sp.
GACTGGTACGCAGGTCGCTCTTCAGCCGGCGACAGAACGCAAAGCCATCCATCACCGGCATGAGCACATCCGAGATAATCAGGTCCGGCATTTCTTTATACGCTACATCCAGCCCCTCCTGTCCGTTTGCGGCCCTCAGGATCAGATAATGAGCAGGTAAGCTACTGACAATGAAGTCTGCCAGATCAGTATTGTCTTCCACCAGTAAGACCACGGGCGCACCTTCTGCCAAAGAGAGTCTGGTTTCCTCCTTCAACGTAGTATCCCTTACCGGTAAGACAAAAGGGAGATTTACCTCTTCAGCAACGCCTGAACTATCCCCGTCATCGGCCGGGCGACAGGGGAGCCAGAGGACAAAACGGGTTTTCCAGGGTTCATGGCTGTCCGCTAACCGGTCGACAGTGATACGCCCCTGCTGGATATCTACCAGTTCTTTCACCAATGAAAGGCCAATACCGCTTCCTTCCTCGGCCCGCGTACTCGAATCATCGGCCTGATAAAAGCGGTCAAAAATGTGTGGAAGCCGATCGGGTGGTATGCCGGTGCCCGTGTCAGTCACTGTCAGCAGCAAACCTGCTTCCTGCTCACGGAGTGACACTTCGACCAGGCCCGGCCGCCCGACGTTTCCGGAAGTGAATTTAATAGCATTCGCCAGCAGATTAGTAATAATACGTCTGAATTTTGGCTGATCAAACCAGTAAACCCGGTCAAGATCAGATGAGCACCACAGCCGTATCTGTTTTGTTTCAGCCAGCGGCAGAAAGTGTTGAATATCTTCCCTGATGAGTACCAGCGGACGTCCGGGAGATTCCTCCACCTGCATAAGACGGGCGTCGAGTTTGGAAAGGTCCAGTAACTGATTGATTAAGCCCAGCAGTTGCTGGGCATTTTTTCTGATAGTAGTCAGCAGACCGGCATCTTCTGTATTCTGCCATTTACTCAGCAAAGCGTCGGCAGGAGCCAGAATGAGCGTCAATGGTGTACGAAACTCGTGGGTGATATTCGTAACAAAACGGGATTTTACCTCATCAAGCTGACGTAACTGTGCTGCCTGCTGATGCAGTTCCTGTGTTCGCCCGGCAACTAACTGTTCCAGTCGTTCCTTTTGGTGGCTCAGCAGCCGTTGCCGTTCCTGCTGCTGCGCTGAATTCCGGGCAGAGAGCGCTTCGATCTCAACCAGACGCAGTTTCAGTTGTTGATTGGTCCGGCCATGTTCCAGTGCTAACCAAAGTGATAGCGTGAGCGGAAAACAAAGAAAAGAGACAACATAAAAGGAGTCAACCAGCCACGGATGGGTAGCCGCTGTTAGCTGCAGCATAGCCATCGCTGATCCTGTTAGCCACATACCCAGATTAACGCAAGCGCCGGCCAGCACAATCTGCGAGCCCGGCAACTTGCGTTTTCGGGCTGTGACAGCGAGACGGATTAGTTCAAACTGGAAATAATAACTTACCGGAATAGCCAGCCAGCGGTAGTCAGGTGGTAATGGGACAAAGACAATTCCGATACTGGCAATAGCTATCCAGCACAGCCACCCTTTCCGGAAATTAAACAAGCTATAAAAAGTCAGTAATGCCATGGCAGGTACCCATGCATCCAGCAGAGATCCATAATGAATCAGCACCTTGCCCTCCATTGAGTGAACAGCATAACTTGACGCTCTGGCCAGGAATGTGAGGCCCGACAGGAAATACATGCCGACTGCATAGCTATTTGCCCGCTGGCCCGGATAAACAATTAACAGGCTCAGATGCAGTACAAAGAGAATAAAGGAGATGCCTGTTTTAAAGCAGGCAAGGTATAGTTGCCTGCTATCATACGCTTGCAGGGCTGGTTGTGCGGCCGAAGATGTCAGCCAGTATTCAAGTGCAATTGTATTCCAGTTTGGTGAGGTCAGGGTATAGTAAAAGCCCGGCTGACGGGCAATCCGTACGGCTAAAATATGCCTGGACGAACGCCGGAGCGGCAAACTGAAGACCGCCATAGGATTAAAGGCCTTTACCTGCTGAGGATCTGAGCTGACGGTTCCGAAGCGGTACAGCAACTCACCGTCGAGGTAAATTTCTGAAGCGACGGACTGTAATACTTTAATTAATAAAGGCGGTAGTTCATTACCTGTCTGCAGGTGGATCCGTAACCAGCCGATACCTTTGTGATGAAACCGGGGTAAATCCTGAATATTTTTAGTTGGGTCAAATGACTGCCACTGACTGTCATTCAGCTTGACATCGGCGCCATCGGTACAATCACCTGCCTGAAACAGCCAGCCTTCTTTCAGGAGAAAACCTTCCGCTGGAATCTGGTTTAAAATAACAACAGGAGGCGAGCGCTGCGCGTGAGAAAGCGTTGGGTACTGTAACAGGAGAACTAAACTACTCAATATCCGGACCCATGCTATTTTGCCGGACGCAATCAGCCAATCCGGGTAACAAAAGGGGCTAACAGAAAGCTGCATACATAGTTGTTAGCGGTAGACTTTTATGTAACTTGTTGATAAATTTAGTCAATCCATATCGTTATTTAGTAGTACGATCCAGGCTTTTCTTTCATCATCAAGCAAATCATAAATCGTTAGAACCCTCAGTTGTGAATTATAGAAGTTGTTCTTTACACTGTGTCAAAGGTGAATAAAGACATAAACAGAGAACCCGATTAGTGCTCCTCAGCTTTGTTACCATTGTTCTCGGCATTAAAGCTTTCAGACTGTATCATTACTAAAAAAGCGGGCAATGCCCGCTTTCTATGCTAACTCAAACAGGCTGCAGACCGCGTCGGCAAGCCGTGTGTCGCTGAGCAAATACCAGCGTTCATTCCCTTTGATTCTTGCCGTTACCAGACCTTTCCCCCGCAGCAGGCTCAGGTGATGCGATACAGTTGTATAATCAATTGCCACAAGCCGCTGGGCCTCCGTTACGCTGAATCCGTCCGGTGCCTGTCTGAGGAGCATGATTAACTGCAGACGGACGGGGTGAGCCACAGCCTTGAGGTGATCGGCCCTTTTTCCAATAATCTGAGGTAAAGTTAAATTCATAAACGTTCAGTAAACTGCTGTATATAGACGCAGGGTATTCAGCATTGAATAAACACCCTTTGACTGGTCTAATACATACGTTTAGTAGAACCCTCATGGTTTTCCGGTTACAGCTAAAAAAATAATTATCACTGTTGTTGAAAACAGGATCATATCCAGTTTTCCGGACCGCTGAGTAACTATTACGTTACAAATCCCTCATCTGTTGATTACAGGTTAAAAATTAGTCCCGGGCACGATACCCTGCTAACGCTTAATCTTATTTGATGACGTACCTTGAAAAGGCGATTGACAGCCTGCATATTGTGAACCCGTTTTTATTTTCAGGAATGTACACGCCCTACAGTCTGGACGGGTACGATCCGGAAGAAGATGCACTGAACCTGGTCATTGTTGGTGTAGGGCATGGGGAGCAATATTTTTTTGATGTTGCCATACAGCCCTGCTATATTCCCTTCAGAGGTCTTTCGTACTATAAGATCGACGTCATCAGTATTGACGGGATACGTTGTACGAAGATTGTGCCGGCCATCAAGGTGCTGGATTTTCTATTACATGCGAAACTGCTCATCCTGGCTGACCTTGAAATCATACTGTTTGAGTATTGACCCTGCCCCGGCCCCCATTATGTCAGGGTTTCCATTTCTATCCTCAGTATTGTCCCCTGATCAATCCGGATATAAGAGGTATTTGGCACGGATAGCTTTAAATTTTGTCAACCCCGGCTCCCAGCTCTTTCTGATCTCCTGCTCCGACATGCCGGCTATGATCTGCTTACGAAGCTGGTCTGTACCAATTCGCAGATCAAAGGGAGATACACCATTGGCCCGTTCCGGCTGGAAAAAACCGGCCTTATCCGGATAAGCCTTATAGAGCTCAATCACCCAGGCTAAATTGAGCTGGCGACGCTTCTGCAACGCTGTTATATCAAAACCGCGAAGGTCAATTCCATAACAAACAGAATCTTTTTGGTTTGGCCGTTCACTCATGCCTGGAATACTTACCGGTTTATACGAAAACGAATAGGTACCCTTTAAGGCAGGGGCTCCCAGAATCGTGAAGGGCATGTATGTTCCCCGGCCTTCGTTGATAGCTGTTCCTTCAAACATACATAAGCTCGGGAAAAGCAGTACGGCCTGCTGCGTATTCAGGTTCGGGGATGGTTTTATTGGCAGGGTATACGGTGTTGTATGATCGTAATTGGCCACTTTTATTACCTTAATCCTGCATTGTTTCGGCAAATAACCTTCACCGTTAAGGTATTGAGCGAACTCGCCGATGGTCATCCCATGGGTCATCGGTATGTAATGAATCCCAATAGCCGATTTATATTTATCGTCGGTCATCACCGGCCCGTCTACCACATAAGCGTTAGGGTTCGGCCTGTCCAGAATGAGGAGTTCCCTGTTGTTTTCGGCACAGGCTTCCATGACATATTCCAGTGTATTAATGTTCGTGTAATACCGGCAGCCCACATCCTGGATATCAAATACCATCAGGTCAACATCGGCTAACTGTTCCGGTGTTGGTTTCTCATTTTTTCCGTACAGCGATATAATCGGAATGCCGGTTTTAGCGTCTTTCTCATTACTTACCGCTGCCCCGTTACTGGCATTCCCTCTGAAGCCATGCTCAGGGCCGAACACTTTGACAATGTTAATTCCGAGACTCAATAAACTGTCTACACTGCTTTTACTGCCGATAAGTGAACTCTGATTAGCAACCAGGCCGATTCGTTTTCCTCTTAAATACGGCAAGTACAGGTCAGTCTGGTCGGCTCCTGTTATCACACGGGGCTTTTGGGCCGAAGGTCGGGGTGATGACACCCGTTGTGCCTGAGCATAGCTGTTGTCAATGCCAGCCAGTAGCAGGCAAAGTATGGCGGTAACCCGCATCATTTTTAGACTATTCATAATTTAGTATTAGTATCAGGAAGCTGTCTCCGGACCATAAGGTGGTAATATAGGTAAATCAGGTTACGTATCATAATCCGTGGTAGCACCAGCGGGTTAAGGAAACTTTTACTGAATTGCTTTTGTGATAATAGTTACAACAAGCACTAATCTGGATTCAAGTCCGTAAAAACTATGACACATAACCGGCCAATCGCCTATTCAATGCTAGAGCTAGCAATTGTCTCGGCGGGCAGTTCATTCCGGCAAACGCTGACAAATGCCCTGGCATTAGCCAAACAAGCCGAGGCCAGTAACTACAAACGCTTCTGGCTGGCAGAACATCATAATTCCGATCATATCGGCAGTAGCGCTACCTCCCTGCTGATCGGCTATATTGCCGAAAATACCCGGACCATCAGTGTTGGCTCGGGAGGTATAATGCTGCCGAATCATTCTCCGTTGATCATTGCGGAACAGTTTGGTACACTGGCACACCTGTACCCGGGCCGCATCGATTTAGGGCTGGGGCGGGCACCAGGCACGGATCAACGCACGGCAGAGGCTATACGCTCTGATTTTATGCGGGCAGCGCAGGCATTTCCGGCAGAAGTAGACAAAATTCAGGCTTACTTTTCGGCAGCGAATAAACAATCTCCGGTCCGGGCGGCCATCGCTGAAGGAACCGGGGTACCAGTCTATATTTTAGGATCGAGTACGGATAGTGCCCATGTTGCAGCGGCCAGAGGTTTGCCCTACGCGTTTGCCAGCCACTTTGCCTCTACGCATCTGTTAAACGCGCTCAACATTTACAGGCACACGTTTCAGCCTTCTGCGGTACTGAACCAACCCTATACCATGGCCGGGGTGAATGTATATGTGGCCGACAGCGATGAAGAAGCGCAGCATTTATTTACCAGCCTGATCCGCATGTTTGTGGGATTGTTAACCGGTGACAGAGCACCGTTATCACCTCCTACCGAAATGACCCCGGAACTGCGCGCTATGGTTAATCATCCTTCCGTACAGCAAATGCTGAAATACTCGTTTGTCGGCAGTAAACAAACGGTTAAACAGCAGGTAATAGCTTTCCTGGAGCAAACCGGGGTTGATGAACTGATCGCTGTATCCGCGATGTATAATCTACAGGACAGACTTCATTCCACCCGGCTATTCGCCGAAATCATGACTGAGCTCAATGAAGAGCTGGTAAAACCGCAACTTCACCAAAAGCAACCTGCTGACTAAGCATCGTTAAAAGGATCAGCCATTCCTGTAAACCCGGTAAGGCAACGTCGGGGAGACTACGGTGTAATCCGTTCTCCCCGATTTTTGTATAGTCAGACCGAAAGCTCATTAAATTTACCAATTTGAGCGCATTGTTTTAATCTGCGTTTGATTTTCATATATCTATGTGACCTTATTCATTAAAGGCCTTAAGACAATGTGTGTATGGAAGGGGCAGACATTGACGATGATCTCTTCAGGGA
>NZ_CAMFHL010000338.1 GCF_945952095.1 uncultured Arsenicibacter sp.
CGGGTCTCCTTCGGCGCTGAATCACGCTTTCCCGGTTGGCTTCGTTTTGGTTTTTGTTCGTCTTGCATGCGTTCGAGGGTCGTCCGGCGGGCTGCCGGTTAACCATTAAGTAGGCTAAAATTCGCTAAATTTTCCGAGACTATCCGTATCCGGCGCTGCAAATCCATAACAACCCATCCCCTAATTGGTTAGACTACTGTGGGTCTAGACCACATCCATCATCGTTATGAATCACTAAGACTATGAAACGCTTCTTCAAAGATGCCTGGACGCTGTTGCTGGCTTCCTTCAATGGATTTATGGATGACCGGTGCCTGAAACTGAGTGCGGCACTGGCCTACTATACAGTTTTCTCGCTGGCACCGCTGCTGGTGCTGATTATTTCGCTCCTGAGCCTGGTCTATGGCGAAGAAGCGACCCGCGGGCAGGTGTTCGGGCAGATTCAGGGGTTTGTCGGCACCGAGGGAGCCAAACAGATTCAGGACATGCTCAAGAGTGTGGAACTGTCGGGCAAAACAAACATCGCCCTGGTGTCGGGTATTGTGACGCTGATCATCGGTGCGACGAGTATCTTCATCGAAATTCAGGATTCAATTAACCTGATCTGGCGGGTAAAGCCAAAACCTAAACGGGGTTGGGTAAAGATACTGAAAGACAGGTTGCTATCTTCTTCGCTGGTAGTGAGCCTGGGTTTTTTATTGCTGGTGTCACTGGTTATCAACGGGGTTATTCTTGCCCTGAGCGACCGGCTGAGCCGGTATATTCCGGGTGGTGGTGTCTGGCTGGTCAGCGGGATTAATTTTCTGGTCAGCGCCGGGGTGATTACGGTGTTGTTCGGGGTGATTTTCAAAGTGCTGCCCGATGCTAAAATTGCCTGGAAAGACGTTCGCTGGGGTGCCATTTTTACGGCTTTGCTGTTTATGCTGGGTCGTTACCTGATCGGGCTATACATCGAAACCACCAGCACCGGCTCGACCTATGGCGCTGCCGGTTCGTTGATCGTGATTCTGGTCTGGATTTACTATACTGCGGCCATTCTGTATTTCGGGGCTGAATTTACGCAGGCCTATGCCAACCTGTACGGCATCCGTATCGAACCGGCTGACTATGCCGTTTACGTCGAACAAACCGAAAAAGAACGGGATGTTAAGGTGCTTCCCCCTCAGGAGCATGTGCTTGACGCGCAGAAGGTAACCTCCGGAACAAAATAAATCCGGAAAATGACTTTTCGGGGCATCCGGCTAATACAACTTTAGCAAAATACAATCCATTCCGGCCGTTGAGGGCGCGGGATAGGTAAAGCAGCAGCGCGCCTTTCTTATAGAAGAACAACTGGTTTGTTATTCTATGGAAAGGCGCGTTGCGTTAAAACGGCTGGCAACACTGGCGGGTGGGCTGACAACCCTACCGGCCTGGATTTCAGGCTGGACGGCACAGGCCGTTCAGCAGCAGTCAGCATGGTTATCGGTTACGGAAAATGACCTGCTTGCTCTGGTTGTCGATACGATTATTCCGTCTACCGACACGCCGGGCGCGCAGGCGCTGGATGTGCATGTGTTTGTGGAGCGGATGCTGGCCGATTGTTACGAAAAACCGGCGCAGGAATCCTTCCGCGCCGGACTGTCGGGCATTGAAACCATGATTCAGCAGCAATACGGTAAGTCGTACCGGCAGTGCGATATTCCGCAGCGGCTATCGGTGCTGATGCAGTTTCAGGCAAGTCCGAAGGCGGCGGAAAAAGACTTTTTTGCGACACTGAAATCGCTGACCA
The DNA here is from genome assembly GCF_945952095.1 of uncultured Arsenicibacter sp. Taxonomy (GTDB): domain Bacteria; phylum Bacteroidota; class Bacteroidia; order Cytophagales; family Spirosomataceae; genus Arsenicibacter. The sequence continues at coordinate 1,772 of NZ_CAMFHL010000338.1, forward strand.
TTCAGGGGTACACGACATCGGAATATGTTATGACCAACCACCTGAATTACGTCATGGCGCCTGGTCACTACTACGGCTGCGTCCCCGTCGAACCCAAAGCTGTCTCCGAACGGAAATAAAAGCTTACCACATAGCCACAGAGAAAGCATAGTTTTTTACTGAATTCTTTTTAGTCTTATGTGTCTATGTGCTTTATAATAAGGCAATTGTCTAATGATATGCGTGTATGGCAAATGTTAATATAGATGCCCGGAAAGCCGCTACCTACGATGCGATTGTGATCGGGTCGGGCATTAGCGGCGGGTGGGCTGCCAAGGAACTTTGCGAAAAGGGCCTGAAAACGCTGGTCCTCGAACGGGGCCGCGACGTGCAGCACGTCACCGACTACCCGACGGCCATGAAAAACCCGTGGGAGTTCCCGCATCGGGGAACGGTGCCGCTGGCAACCCGCGAACAGTACGGCAACATCCGGTCGTTTATGCGCGAGGAAACCGTACACTGGGCCATAAAGCCGGACGAGCAGCCGTTTGTGGAAGAAAAACCGTTTACCTGGACGCGTGGCTATCACGTGGGCGGGAAATCACTGTTGTGGGCACGACAAACCCAGCGGCTCAGCGATTTCGACTTCGAAGGCCCCGCCCGCGACGGGTTCGCCGTTGATTGGCCGGTGCGCTACGCCGATCTGGCGCCGTGGTACAGCCATGTCGAGCGCTTTGCCGGCATTTCGGGCAACCGCGATGGCCTGCCCCACCTGCCCGACGGCGAATTTCTGCCACCCATCGAGCTGAACTGTGTGGAGAACCATCTGAAAAACACACTGGCTAAACACTATAAGGACCGGCAGCTGATTCAGGGTCGTTGTGCACACATTACCAAACCAACGGAAACGCACATGATGCAGGGGCGCGGGCAGTGTCTGCACCGGAATCTGTGTAACCGGGGGTGCCCGTTGGGCGGGTATTTTAGCAGCAATGCGTCGACCCTGCCGTGGGCGGCCAAAACCGGCAACCTGACCCTGCGGCCGCATTCGGTAGTACATTCAATTATTTATGACGACAAGCTGGGTAAGGCGTCCGGTGTGCGGGTTGTTGATGCGAATACCTTGCAGATGACGGAATTCTACGCCCGGATTATTTTTGTGAACGGATCCGCGCTAAACAGCAATCTGATACTGCTGAACTCCGTTTCAGATCGCTTTCCGAATGGCCTGGGCAACGATAACGGGTTATTGGGCAAGTACATAGCCTGGCATAATTACCGGGGAAAGATTTCGGCGCAATACGATGGTTTTCAGGATAAACGAGCCGATGGCAAGAACCCGAGCAATGGCTATATCCCGCGTTTCCGGAATGTGCTCAAGCAGGAGACGAGTGGTCCGGCGTCCCGTTTTTTGCGGGGTTATGCGGTGGGTATCGGCGGCGGCCGGGGTAGCAACGCCAACCGCGAAGGACTCGGGGCTGAGCTGAAAGAAAACCTGCTGCATCCGGCTTTAGGCCCGTGGCATGTCAGCGGCTGGATGATGGGCGAAACCGTGCCGACGGAGCAGAATCATGTCCGGCTCGACCCGTCTCAGAAGGACAAATACGGCATTCCGTTGCTGGTGACGTCAGCCGGCTGGACCGACAATGACGATAAAATGACGGAGGACTTTATCACGCAGCTGACCGAAATGTTTACGCTGGCCGGTTTTACGAACATTCAGGCGACCGACAGCCATTCGAATCCGGGTTCGGATATTCACGAAATGGGCGGCGTCCGGATGGGAAAAGATCCGAAAACGTCCATCCTGAACAAGTGGAATCAGGTGCATAGCTGCAAAAACGTGTTTGTCACCGACGGGGCCTGTATGACCTCAACGGCTACCCAAAATCCGTCACTGACCTACATGGCCTTTACCGCCCGTGCAGCCGACTTCGCCGTCCGCGAACTGAAAAAGAAAAACCTTTAATCTAAAATGAATAATGAAAAATGGACAATTTAGAATGGCATATGCACAGGGTACATGAGCTATGCATTATCCATTTTTCATTGTACATTATCCATTAAAAACAACCCTTATCAGATGAAAAAACAATTGTTAGCACTCGGTTTTTCGGCCAGTATGCTCCTTGGCCTGACCGATGTCGTTGCCCAGAAAGGCAAACCGATCTATCGTTTCCCGATTGGCGTTCAGGCGTATACCTACCGGAACAGCTTCCCGAAAAATGTGATTGCTACCCTCGATACCATCAAGGCGCTGGGTATTACCGAAATGGAGGGCGGTGCGCCGAAGGGTATGACGTCGCAGGAGTTCCGGAAACTGTGCGAAGAGCGCGGGATTAAGATCGTCGGCACCGGCGGTGGTTATGAACAGCTGGTGAAAGATCCGGAAAGCATTGCGAAACAGGCGAAAGAGCTGGGATCGAGCTTTGTCATGTGCGCCTGGATCCCTCATAAAAAAGGGGCGTTCAGTCTGGAGAATGCGAAGCAGGCCGTTACGGATTTTAACCGGATCGGAAAGGTCATGAAGGACAACGGCCTTACCTTCTGTTACCACAATCACGGCTATGAGTTTCAGCCGTATGAGGATGGGACACTGTTTGATTACCTCGTGAAAAACACCAATCCGGAGTACGTTTCCTTTGAAATGGACATTCTCTGGGCGCAGCATGGCGGCGCTGATCCGGTGGCCTTACTGAAAAAATACCCGACCCGCTGGAAGCTGATGCACCTGAAAGACCTGCGCAAGGGTATAAAAGGTGACCTGACGGGTGGGACTCCGCCTGAAAACGATGTGGTGCTGGGTGACGGGCAGGTCAACATTCCTGAAATCCTGAAAATTGCCCGTAAAAACGGAGTAAAACACTACTTCATTGAGGACGAAAGCAATCAGGAGTACGCCCAGATGCCTAAAAGCATCGCCTATCTCAAGGGGTTGAAGGAGTGATTTAAATGGATAATGGCTAATGAACGATGTCAGGCAGACATTATTCATTAGCCATTTTACATGGTTTATTTATTTCACATACTCCAGTTTCCGGGGAATGGTATAGATTTCGGTTTGGCGACCGTCGATGTACCGGAATGTTTTACCGTCGAAAAAGCCATCTTCTTCCAGCATAATCCGCACGGTCTTTTTCCACTCCGGAATTTCCACGGCGGCATTAAGCTCAATCGAATAGGCTGTGTTAGGCAGGAGCGGGTAATCGCCGGAGCCGGGCACACCCTTCTGCTGATCCCACATGCCGATGGTCGGGCCGGCGGCGTGTCCGTGCGCGCCGATGGGGTGCGTATAAATGGTACCTTTGATACCTTCCTTCTGTGCCTGATCCAGTGCTTCCTTCAGGATCTGATTACCTGATTTTCCGGCCTGAAAATGTTCCGTCAGAATATCCTGTAAGCGGTTGCCCTGGACGAAGGCTTTCCGGATCGCTTCGGGAACGTCGGTTTCGCCGGGTTTCAGCACGTAGGCATGTTGCTGCTGATCGGTATTGAGCCGCAGGTAGGTAATGCCAAAATCGACATGGACCAGATCGCCGGGCATGATAACCTCACCGGCGGGGCGCTTGGAAAAGGTCCGCAGGTGATCGAAACGGGCTTCGTCGGCGCGCTGAATGTCGACGGTCGGGTGGAACCAGGTATCGAGTCCCAATTCGGTAATGCGTTGTCGGTACCACCACATCACGTCTTCGGTGGTCGTTACGCCCGGCTGAATGACTTGTTCTGAAAGCCCTTCCTGCACCAGCTGGTGTGACAACCGGCAGATGAGCGGATAGACCGCCATTTCTTTCGGGGTGCGTGTTTCGAGCCAGCCGACCGAAAGCCGTTCCGCCGAAACGATGCGTTTTTGGAGGTCTGCCGGTAGTTTTTGGGTAAACTCGCCGTATTCGGTATGGGTTAGTCCGTCTGCATGGGCGTAGTTAGTGGAAAAGTTCAGGCCGATTTTTTTCGGATTCCGTTTCTGGATAATGTCGGTGAGGGCATCCCACTGGTTAGGGCGCACATCAATGTCCCAGGCGCCTTTCAGCAGATTCCCGACGTCGTAGCGGGCGATGGCCAGTTTTTCAACGCCTTTTTCCGCCCCCTGATCAAAAAAGACCATGATGGTACGACGCCGGGCCGACAGCCACGTTGACGGGAGCATGGTCTTCAGGACGGGGTCTTCGTTGTATTCGCGCGAGATGATGATCCACATGTCAATCCCTTCGCGCCGCATGAGCTGGGGCAGGAGATTGGTGAACCGGTCTTCCAGTACCTCATCGACGACGCGGGCGCGTTCACGTTCGGTGAGGATGACCTGTTTGGCGGGTGTCTGTGCTTTGACCTGAACAGGTGCAAGACCCAGGCCACAGATCAAGGTAAGTGCAAGTAGCTGTTGATGCATGAAACAGGGGGGTAATGATTTTTCTAAAATAACCTGGGAATATATCCCAGGCAACAGATTGATCTCTATGAGATGATATAAATAATTCATAACCTGGGAATATATCCCAGGCAACAGATTGATCTCTATGAGATGATATAAAT
>NZ_CAMFHL010000339.1 GCF_945952095.1 uncultured Arsenicibacter sp.
ATCCGTTGCGGCGGCCTGGACAGAAAACCAGGGTGAATCAAGCAGGAGCTGGGTATAGTGTTGTACTGCCAGTTGTTTACCGATAGCATACTGAAACAACTGATTGCCGAGTCCTCCGTTTAGTTCCGTGATAATCATACACGTCCGGGTTTGAGCAGGTGATGAATGAGCCAGAGTTCAATTGCCAGCAGAAACGCATTGATGCGGATGAGCTCGTGATTCATAAATGACATAGCAATAGCATAGTTGACAAACGCATAATAGCACACAACCGGAATCGACTGAAACCGGAAGGCCCGGCGATGTAAGCCGGCTGCCAGCCAGCCTAATGTCAGGGCCGCGAACAGCGCACCGCCCATACCGAAATCAAGTGTAAAGGCGTCCAGGTAGGTATAGACATTGGTCATCACCGGTCCGGAGGCATATTCTCTTACCAGTGGCGGATACGACTGAATCAATCCTGCGCGCTGAGCTGTATAGTTCAGAAAATCAAGGCTGTAATAAGGCGAGTCGTACAGGCGGTAACCGGGGTAGTTTTGTTCCAGCAACGTTTCATAGGCTCTGGTACCGCCCCAGAGGTAAATTTTAGCAACCTGCCAGAAGGCGGCAGGGGTGTAGCTGAAACTCAGTGTCACCAGCAGGACCGGCGAAAACAGGAACAGAGAAAGTTGCCGGCTGCGGCGGCGGGATAGCTTACCGAAGACACTGAGTGAGGTCAGAATTGTCAGGCTCCAGAGCAAAACCGGAGCGCGTGTTAAGCTAAGCGAGGCCGTTACGAGGGCCAGCAGGCAGATCATCAGCAGCGGCCCTGTCCGGAGGGCTTTCCGGAAGAACAACCAGAACGCCATCGGCAGGTACAACAGAAAATTACGGGCGAAAAGCTGATAGAATACATTTGATTGTTCGGCCTGCAGGCGTTGCCCCTGAAAGCGCAGGGCAAACCAGCCGAACCGTATTAAATCCAGCTCACTGCTGATCTGCACCAGCATCCAGCCATTGGCCAGCAGGCTCATTATCAGCAGAAAGGTCAGTAGCCTTTTTACCGTTCTCACCGGATGCTGTACGATGGCCGTGCCGGCTGCCTGTTGCCGGAAAACTGCGAAGGAGGGCAGCAGAAACAGCAGCCAGACCGTATAAAACAGGATCTGCGTAGAGAGAGCCGGAACAAACGGCGGCCCGATGAAGGGTGCGCCGATGAGTAAAAGTCCCCAGACTATGCCGTAGAGTTCCAGATAGCCGAAGCCCCTGATGCTGTTTGTCAGGACATGGTACAGGCTGCCGATCAGGGTAAGGCCGGTCAGATGCGTGAGCCAGATTGCCATAGTTGCTTCAGGTAAAATTCAGCCCATCTCCACTGACGGATGCCGGCAGCGAGGCCGGCAGGTATCCCGTAATAGCCGGTTAGCAGGTGAGTTTCGCTATTGAGAAAGTGCCTGAAGCGCGTTTTGGGGCTCAGGCGTTGGGTGGATAGGCCGTGCAGGTGCTCAACAACCAGATCGCCGTGCAGCAGGCAGTAACTGCCAAGCTGCCGGATCTGAAACCCCAGAATCAGCTCTTCCAGATACAGAAATGTTTGCTGGTCAAAGCCTGTGAACCGGTCAAAAAATGCTTGCCTGACTAGGAAACAGGCCCCGTTGATGGTATCGACCCGATGGATAGCGGGTGGGTAGGGGACCAGATCCTGATAAATAAACTGCCGGTATTTACGGGTAAAGAACCGGCGGAGAATCGGGCTGTGGCAGCAAATCAGCCAGCAGGCAGTCAGTAAACGCCGCACCTGAATCTGTTGGTTAACAGGTAGTTCGTTTGATCGTGTATGCACAAGCGGGCTGACGGCCATGGCATCGGGGCATCGTTGCAGAGTATCTGCCAGCCGTTGCAGCGTCCGCCTGTCTGTCAGGCGGACATCGCTGTTGATAATCAGGAAGGCATCCGGTTTGGCCAGGCCGTCGACAGGGATCAGGCCGAGGTTATTACCGGCGGCATATCCCTGATTTTCCCGGCTGCGAATGACGGGTATCGTGGCCGGAACCATCTGCGTTAACAGCTGATAATCATCCGTTGTGGAGGAGTTGTCTACAACGACGATCTGCAACGCCTTATACGTCTGGCATTGAAGCTGCTGCACACATGACAGCGTATGCGCTGGTGTATGGTGGTTCAGAATAATGGCGCGTATAATCATGACTTCGGGTTGATAAGATCCTGACAGACAAGCATAATGAAGGCCAGCAGACCGCCCAGCAGCACACCGGTAAGGCCGTGAACAACGCGGGAAGGCGAGCTTCGGTGCGATGGCGGACGTGGCGGCGATAAGACCTCCAGAACCGGCATCTGCTCTTGGAATAGAAGGCGGGTATGTTCAAATTCTTCGGTCAGCGTCTGAAGCAGATTCCGGGCGACGGCCGTTTCGGTTGCCAGCTGCTCTCCGTCTAGGGCTGGTGTTTGCAGGAAGAGGTTACGATGGCTATCCTGATAAGCCGCGAGTGCTTTTCTGGTATCAGAATAGCGTTTTTTTGCCTGTTGCCGCTGGGTGGTCAGAAAGCTAAGGGTCTGCCTCAACCGTGCCGTACGGTAGGCCGTCACATAGGCTTTGAGGTAGTGAATGGAAAAGACCGCGATTTGCCTTGCCACGGCCGGATCCGGTAATTCGACACGGACCTGAATCAGGCCGGATTGTTTGTCGAGGTCAGCGATGAGCTGATGGCTCAGGCTTTGCAGGATATTCTCTTCGCCGGGCGTTAGCTGCTGCGAAAGCGGCGGAAAGGAGTTCAATGCCTTACTACCGGTTAGCTGAGCCAGTAGCGAATGTGCCGGATCGGTCAGAAAACCGGCGAGGCTCGGATAGCGCCTGCCCTCCAGCGTCGTAACGGGATGCCGGAGGACTTCATAGCGGAATGTGTCGCTTTCCAGAACATTGGAATACAGGTCGGGCCGCACCGCCTCGGTAACGCCGCCGGCACCGTCGAGCGAAAGACCCGCCAGTTCGGCAAGGGCGCCGAAACGTTTGAGAGAAAGTGCTGACCGCGTCTGGAGTTCAGGCATAATGCTGACCTCTACCCGATACTGATTTGTTTTCAGAAACGACAAGGCAACACCCACCAGCCCGCCAAACACAGCCGCGATGGCAAGTATACGGATGTGCCGGGTACCTGTCATGATGACTTGCTCAATCGTAATAGTACGGAAACGATGTAGGGTTGTGGGTAACATATGCCGGTCCATGCTGTAAAATGCTACTATGAGACCGCATTTTTACGGAATTGTCACGCGCCGGGCGGCTGCATAAAAACAATTGTTTGGCTGTCAGATAACCGGTTTACCGCATACGGGTTGTATTTTTACGGGCACAAGAAACGCGGGTATCTTTACCGGCACCGAACCTGAATGAAAACAAAACTTGCAATATATCTGGGTGCCTTCTGGCTGGTTGCCTGCTCTACGGCTCCCGACAAGCTGGGTATACTGGATGTAAAAAAATGGCGGAGTGATCGTGGAGGCTGCTATGGCCTGCGGATGGCTGAAGTAGATCATTTTAAAGCCGAACTTCAGTCGATCAAAGGCATGCATATCAACGATGTCGGCGAACTGCTGGGGCGTCCGGATGTTAACCAGATTGAAGACAGGAATCAGAAGTATTATGTCTATTACCTGGAAAAAGGCCCTCAGTGTGATCAGGAACGTACAAAATCAAAAAGCCGTTCGGTGGCGCTGCGCGTTAGTGCTATCGGACTGGTTACCGAAATCACCTTCCAGAACGGTATTCCGTGATTTCGGGCTATAAATATCGGGTGACCACGTGGTATAGATATCGGGCGACCACGTGGGGTCGCCCCTACTGGTAAAATTTTTTGCGCAGGATCATTTCTTCGACTACTTCCGGGACGAGGTAGCGGATCGGGCGGTTATTTTTAAGGCAGTCGCGGATGTAGGTTGCCGAAATATCAAGTAAGGGCGCCTGTACAATCTGCACCGCCGGATGAGTGCGGAACGGACTTTCTGCTGCTTTCGGCCGCTCGTAGACATAAAGGCCAAAATACTCCAGAATTTTTTCGTGATTTTTCCAGTTGGCAAACTGTTCCAGATTGTCTTCGCCGATGATGAGCTTAAACTGGTGTTGCGGGAATTTCTCCTGTAGCCGGGTCAGTGTATCAATGGTGTAACTGGGACGAGGCATTGAAAATTCAATGTCTGTCACTTTCAGCCGGTTATTGTCCGATATCGCCCGGTCTACCATATCAAACCGGTCAAATTCATGCAGCAGGCTTTTGGATTTTTTGAACGGATTCTGGGGAGATACCACAAACCAGACTTGCTCAAGATCGGTACTGGTTGCCATCGTGTTGGCGACAATCAGGTGGCCGATGTGAATAGGGTTGAAGGAGCCGAAAAATAAACCGATTTTCATGCCGCAAAAAAAGAATAGCAGGCCGTAACCTGCTACCTGACTATATTAAATGATGGCTCCTTTTTCCGGAGTCTTATTGTCTTTTATGAAGTCGTCAACCAGTTTCTGGGCCTTTTGCAGTGAGTCATCCAGTTTATCATTCACCAGAACGACATCGAACTGATCCTGAAAGCTCATCTCAAAATGTACTTTAAACAGTCGCTTCGACAGGCTGTCTTCGGTTTCGGTACCGCGGCCGATCAGGCGATCGCGCAGGGTTTCTTCGTCAGGTACCTTAACGAAGATGGCCAGTGCCCGGTCTCCGTAATATTTTTTGAGCTTAAGTCCGCCCTGAACATCAACATCAAACAGCACATGTTTGCCGGATGCCCACACCCGTTCAATTTCGGCTTTCAGGGTTCCGTAAAAAGCACCGACATACACTTCTTCCCACTCGACAAATTCGTCGCGGTCAATGCGTTGCTTGAAATCTTCGGGAGTCAGGAAATAGTAGTCTTTCCCGTTTTCTTCAGCACGGCCCCGGCGGTCGCGGGTACAGGCAGAAATCGAAAAGCCGAGATTTGAGTTCTCGGCCAGCAGGTGTTTAACGATGGTAGTTTTTCCCGAACCCGACGGGGCCGAAAAAATAATGAGTTTACCTTCCAAAATAGGCATTGTAAGGTTTCAGGTTTCCTTTTATGGTATGTTCCGCAATGGCGGCGCACTGATAAGGGATAAAAAGAAACCTGAAACGGGTTGTTAACTTAAACTGGCGATACGCGATTTAATGGTTGCGATCAGCTTGTCCGGACAGCACTTCTTCTCCATTCGTTCCAGGAGCAATGCCTTCACTTCTTTTTCGAGATGATACATCTCAATGCAGGGACGGCAAACCTCCATGCTCTTCTTCAACTTCTCTAACTGTTCCTCTGTGGCCTCTCCATCAACAAGGAGCTGGATTAATTTCAGACAATTGGACTGATGGTCGCAATGCTGCTTAGGCAAGCTATCCAGGTTGGCAGGAGACGGTGATGGCAACGACGTTTGCATTGGAAAAGTTTAATTTATTCCAAGATTAGTAATACGGAAATGTTACTGGCTTAACCAATTTATATATAGAAAAAGTTTCGGCTATTCCTCATTTTCTTCACGATAACCCATTGATTTTGCGTAATCACGCAATTTTTCTTTCAACAGGTTACGTGCGCGGTGTAACCGGGACCGAACCGTACCAATCGGAATATCCAGGATTTTGGCCATTTCTTCGTACGTGAATCCTTCGATATCACAGAGAATAATAACCGTCCTGAAATCCACCGGCAGCGAGTTCAGCGCTGTAGCAACTTCATCACCGATAAGATCCGAAACAGACTCGGCCCGCAGGTCGACAGTGTGCTCAGCCTCAGCGTCTTCAGAGTTGTAGGTTGTCTCTACATCCTGATAATCGACCTTGGCCGGCTCCTTACTTTTTTTTCGGTAATCGTTAATGAAGCTGTTCTTCAGGATTCGGAACAACCAGGCTTTGGCGTTAGTTCCTTGTTCGAACGACGAGATAAACCGAAACGCCTTTAAATAGGTATCTTGTACCAAATCATTGGCGTCGTCCTCATCCATCGTCAGACGAAACGCAAAGTTGTACATGGAGTCTATGTGCGGCATAAACTCCTTGTTAAAGATAAGGTATTTCTGATCTTCAGAATAGCCTCGAGCTGGCGTGTCTGACATAAGTTCGGGCATAGTCGCCATAAATTTACAATTATTTGCCGTTCACCGTCGGTTTGGCCCAACATAATTC
>NZ_CAMFHL010000340.1 GCF_945952095.1 uncultured Arsenicibacter sp.
AGTCGTCGGCAGCGTCAGATGTGTATAAGAGACAGACTCTGAACTACGGGCGCACCGTGGTTTTCTGCGGGTGGCTGAGCTGGCCAAAGCGCCATTACATCTCGACAAACGGTATTTCTATTACCATCTGGCGTATCCGACCATCGAAAAATTCGTGGTAAAAACAATCGGATTTTATGCGGATGTCGAAAGCCGGTATGATTATGAACACGGTATGCGCTTTTCGAAAACGCGTCTGGTGTATCAGCCGGTTAAAGATTTTTTTACACGCTACATACGAAAACAAGGCTACCGGGACGGCACGCGTGGGTTTATCCTCTGCGTATTGTTTGCCCTGTATGGTTTTATGAAGTGGGCTAACCTCTGGTTTCTGGAGGAGCAGGCAAACGGGACGACAGCCTCCGTCCCTTTGCCTAAACCCGTTTTAACGAAGCCTTTAAACGAGTAAAGACGATAGAGTGTATTGACAGGATGAACAGGATTTTATTCCTTTTCAGGTCTATTTCGCCACGCGAAGCCTAATCATGTTTATCCCGTAATCATGTCAATAAAACGACTCTGTACGGATTATAACCGAAGTAGTTTTACCGCATGTCTGATAAAAAGACGATTTTACAAAATATTGCCTGGACGGGAGGTGTACAGGTTGCTAACCTGGTATTGCCGCTGCTGACCCTCCCCATCATTGCCCGGATTGTGGGCCCCGAAAAACTGGGGGTTATCAATTATGCCGCCGCCATTGTTGCTTACTTTACGCTGGTCGTCAACTACAGTTTTGACCTGACCGCTACCCGGCAGGTGGCGCAATATCAGGACGATCCGGACAAGGTTAATCACCTGTTCAGTACGGTGCTGTATACCAAACTCCTCTTATTTCTGGTATCAAGTATCGGTTTCGGGCTGGTGTACGGGCTGATGCCCAAATTCAGCGCCGATGGGCGGGTAGCCCTGTTTTCGTACCTGATTACGGTTGCGTACGTGATTACGCCGAACTGGCTCTTTCAGGGTATGCAGCACATGCGGCAGCTGGCCTTATTTAATCTCCTTTCGAAAGTTATTTTCACGGTGGTAATTCTCCTGCTGGTCCGGCAGGAAGCGGATTATTTCTGGCAACCGCTGGCCATGAGCGTGGCGCAGGTTGTGGTGGGCGTCGGGGCATTTGCCTATGCCTTGGTCCGGTACGGCATCCGGCTCAGGGGCTGGCACTGGCCATCGGTGCGGGCGTCGTTGTGGGAAGGTAAAACGGTGTTTATGACGCAAGTGACGATGAACCTCTACACGACAACCAGCATTGTTATTCTTGGTATTTTCCAGAATGCGGAGCAGGTCGGGCAGTACACGGCAGCCAACCGGCTGATTGGGGTGGCGCAGGCTCTGCTGTTTTACCCGATCAACAACACGCTGTTTCCCTACATTGGTGCGGCGTTCGGGCGGAGTCAGGCGGAGGGCGTTGAGGTGGTGCGGCGGCTGATTCCGTTTTCGTTTGCCTTCGCGTTTGTGTATAGCCTGAGCATTTTTGTCATGAGCCCGCTGGTGATCTACATCATCTACGGCGAGCAGTTTGCACCGGCCGTACTCGTGCTGCGGATTCTGGCCTTTCAGCCGTTTATTGTCAACTGCAACTCGTTTTTTGGTATTCAGACCATGATCAACCTGAAGATGGATGCTGCCTTTTTCCGGGTAACCTGTCTGGCAGCGGTTGTCGGCGTAACGCTGAATGCCGCAATGGCTAACTGGTTCGGCTACATCGGTACGGCGTTTTCGCTGGTGTTCATGGAGTTGTTTATCTGCACCTGCCTGTACATCAGCCTGAAACGCGCCTCCATCTCGCTGCTTGACGGCCGCTATATGAACTGGCACTACCTTATCAGCTCCACGCAATCCTTTTTCCAGCGCAAACGACCGGAAGTGGTGTAGCAGTGACATGTCGGCGGAGCTATCCCCCGCTGGAAAGAGGCACAGGAAATAGTAAGTGCCGGAAAGCCTTGACGGTTATGCTGGCAGAGCTGTCCCCCTTTGGAGGGGGCGCAGGGGGAGGAAAACACACCTATGTTAGAAATTCTTGCTTAAAATTGATACCTATCCATAACAGATACGTCTTATACATCACACGAATTAACGTATCTGCATTTTGGAAAAAGCAAGTACTGCCAACAACTATCATTACAATTCAAAGCTACAATTCCTTGCCAGACAGCTTCGAAATGATTCTACAAAGGCTGAAGCCTGTATGTGGAAATTTATGTTACGTGCAAAGGGACTTTCTGATTTTGCCTTTCGAAGGCAGCGCCCAATTTTAAACTATATTGTTGATTTTGTATGTTTTGAGTGTATGCTCGTCATTGAAATTGATGGTATCAGCCACACGTTTGAAGACGCCTCAATGCGAGATACCCAAAAGGATGAAGCACTTATGTCAATAGGTTTCACTGTAATGCGGTTTACAGATGCAGAAGTTTTAAGGGATATGGATAAGGTATACGATATATTATGCTCTTGGCTTCAACATAATAAGATGTAGTTGGTGCACAAATTGGTCTATGTGTTAGTCTCAGATGTTTTCCTCCCCCTGCGCCCCCTCCAAAGGGGGACAGCTCCGCCGGTTACTGTCTGCAGGCTGAAATTTAGTGAAAGTCATAGCTGGGATAAACCACTATATCACCGCACAAGAGAGCCCTCACCGCTGCACAATTTTCTTCAGTGGCCCGGCGATGGACAGGCGGAGGGTGCCCTGAGCCGAGCCGCCCCGGCCGGCAATCTGTAACGTAACTTTGTCATTGGACGGCAGCCAGTTCAGGGTGGCAGCGTTGCCGGTCGTGAAGTCGTTGCCGACGACGGTCATGTTGGGGGTATCACTACCGTTCTGGCTGACATAGCGGACCACGTGTGTGGCAAAATCACCGACGCCGTTAACGGTACCGGTTGCATCGGCAGTAATCATGCTGCCCGCCCGCGAACTGACGGTAATGTCATAAAGGGCGCCATCGTTAGCCGCAGGGATCTCGCGGCTGAAGTTAAGCTGTAAATTGCCCTGCGCTGTGGTCAGCTCATCGGCCGTTTCGTTTTCATACAGAATATGGCCATTCGGGTTCGGAAAAGGCTTGAGGTTGCCCGGTACGTATCCGACACTGTGACACCGACCCACCTTTACCATCCCGACCGATACCGAATAATGGTTGGAACCGATATTGAGATAACTCACATTACGCGCCCGGATACCCCATTGCCCATACAACTGATTACCCGTAATCTCAACACTCTGCAAGCCCTGATTGTCCGGATTATCGTCGCGGTTCGGCAGGTCAAGGAAGACCGATGTGTCGTTGATAATACCAAACTGATTACCGGTCATAATCAGGGAGTTGATCGTGTAATTGCTGTTGGTTGACCCGACATAAAGTCCGTGAACGGTACAGTTTTCGATGCTGTTACCGGTGATCAGGAAATCAGAGGTCTGCACACCGGCATCCGGCATCAGCCGCAGTCCGTACTGCCACCGTGAACCGCCCGCCCAGTTGATTTTATTATTCTGGAACCGCAGCCCGCCCCCGCTTTGCCACTGAATAGCGGCAACCGGCGAGCGCTCCTGCATGTAGTTGGTCACAAAATCGGTGGCGGTAATGCTCATGTCGCCGATGTCGGCCACCTTCGTATTCCGGATCCAGATGCCGTAATTGACCGGATCAAACACCGAGCATTGATTTACTTTCCAGTAAATACCGCTTTCGACGCTGATGTTGTTAAAGAAGTTAATGAACGACATCCGGTTCAGTACTGTCCCGTCGGCGTCGACGATCCGCAGACCGCTACCGGCAGTAGGGTTCGCCGTGGCCGTATTCTCCAGCGAAAAATCTTCGAAAACTACGTTTTTGCCATCAGCCTCGACATTGATCAGCGTATTGGTCAGTGAGGTAGTAATGAGCCTGGTAACGCCCCGTTCGGTCGTGGTTGCCTTACCGGCTCCCCGTATCGTCAGTGCCCCGCGGATGTTGACGGTCTTGTCGAGCCGGTAGGTGCCGGCGCTCAGCAACAGAATACACTGCTGATCAACGCAGTCATCAATAGCCTGTTGCAATAAGGAACTGACATCGGCAGCCCCCGATTTATCGGGTTTGTAACGGTCAAAATCGACCATGCCGGTCAGCGTAACCGTTTCAATGACACGGTTTTTACAGGACAGTATGCCCGTCATCGATAAGATGACCAGCGATATAGAAACGAGAAACGGGTAAAATGCCTTCATGGGCGTCAATTGCTTTATACTTGCTTTAAGAATTAGGCTTCCACCAGAAACCATCAATTACGGTCAGTCCGTGATCGTGGCTGAATGTATGCAGACCTTCCAGATCAGGTACTAGGTCGGGCGTAGCAGTCCGGATCGTTTCTTCCTGGTAGTCTGTTTTCGTCAGCACGGTAATGCGGTTCAGATTCAGGCCGTAGCCATACATACCCGAACTATTCTGCGAAGGTCGGTATAACTGATGCTGATGCTGAAAGATGCGGCCGGCCGGCCGGCCACGGCGAACATCAGACACAACCGGATTCATCGGATGGGGCGTCCACGGGCCGTTGAACAGGTCGTTGGTATAAAAAACGGACAACTCATCCCACGGCTTCAGACCTTTATCCGTTTCGGATGCAAACAACCACCACGTATCATCGTGATAGAGCACCGTGGCGTCAACGGCCTGAATACCGGTCATGAGATTACCGGCAAATTCCCACTTCATCGGGAAATCGACACAGCGGTAAAGCTCGATGGTCTGGTTGTCCATCGTTTCCGGTATCATATAATACGTCTCCTGCCACCGGAACACAAACGGATAGGACAGGTGATACGGCCGTTCCAGTATGCGCTCCGGTGTGGTATAGCTACCGTCGGGTTTCAGTTCCATGACCGAAATATGGGCTCTGGATGCTCCTTCGGGCAATTCCTCCAGAAACACATACCAGCGGTTTTCATGAAAAACAACGTGGGGATCGGCCCAGAACTGCATGCCTTTCGGAGGCATAATGCGGGTAAATGCTGCAAAATCAGTTGCCGGATTCAGGTTCTCAAAACGGTACAGTAAAAACCACTGATCCTGAAAACGGGACCGCTGACGTATTTTCCGGACAATGGCCTGGCTGTAACGGGCGACCAAACCAATGGATTGTGAAAGGGAAACAGCCGGTCCGGCGGGTATTTTATCGGAAACCGGTTGCTGGTCAGCCCATTGCCGGAACGCGTCGGGGCCGGTCCGGTGCAGCTGCTTCAGGCTCCGGAGAATCAACTGCGAGGCCCGCCAGCAAAGGTGGTTGCGTGTCAGATGCGGCGAAACCGGATGCGTCGATACCCACGATTGGGCCAGCACAACGGAACGATTGCCGGATGCAGCCTGCATTACCAGCCGTACTTCGGCAACCGGCTGACCGTAACTGGTTTCCTGTATGCCTGGTAATGGCCAGGGCTGTCCACCGGCTCCGCAAACGGCCCAGACGCCTGAAGTCGTTTCCGGAAAAACGATAGGAGAGGGCTGCCGGCGAAAGTCAAGGAGTACATCCAGCGTATACGAAGCGAGATTACCGGCATCGTAGACCGGCAAACCGCTGAGTGTCCTGACCGCGAGTGCATCCGGTTGGGTATTGCGGGCAAAAGCGGCGTGATCGAGCCGTGTAAACAAATTAAACAGAAACGAATGAGGTGCCGAAACCGGTGGCGGTGCCACAAGAACAGAAACCGTAGCTATGTTAGCTGTCAGCAGGGCTTCCACCAGCGCGTGCTGCCAGTGCGGCACCTGTAAGTTATCCAGAAGCAGACCAACCCGTATTTCTGACTGCATACGTAACCGTTTGTGAATAGATAGATGTTTACTTATAAAGATTAGAGTGACTTGTCTTATATTTGATAAGCGTACGACAAAACTAGTTAACATTTTCTGACAAAATGCGCTGTCTGATCCACAAACTTGTGTTAGTTCTTTTGCTGAGTGTCTGCTTTGGCTTTCTGACCATTGCGGATACGGAAAAGCAGCAAAAAGAGCCGATGCGCTGGACTACAGTAGCTTCATTGTCAGCTAAAACCGGTATTGATGAGCAGTGCTTTACGCGGACGGTGCTGGCCGATCATCTGGACGAGCCGATGGAGCTGGCTGTGGCGGCCGATCAGCGTGTGTTTTTTATTGACCGGTATGGCGC
>NZ_CAMFHL010000341.1 GCF_945952095.1 uncultured Arsenicibacter sp.
AACTTCGGCCATCAGGTATCAAAAATCGACGCAATCTCGGGTGGTGCCGACATTATCCTGACGACCTCGGCGGGTAGCACGGCCCTGGTGCTGACCCCTGGTCAGCCGATCGGGCAGATTTACGGCTATAAGTTGCTGACCAGCCTGGATTATAAAAACCAGGAAGGAAAGCGGTACATTGCCGCCGCCGACGAGGGAAAATATACCATGGTAGATGGCCATGTGGTGGATAAGACAACCTACCAGATGCAGTTCACGAATCAGACGTATGCCCTGGGTAACCCGAACCCTAAATTCAATGCATCATTCATTAACGTATTTTCGTACAAAGACTTTGTATCGTTAAACTTCCAGTTCGACTGGGTATATGGCAGCCACCTGTACAACCAGACTAAAGAATGGATGTATCGTGACGGTATCAGCGGCGACTTCACCAAACCGGTAACCATCGACGGAAAAACCGGCGCCTATACAGCCTACTGGTCAAGCGCTTACTACAACCTGTGGGGTAGCTTACGGGGTGCCGGTAACAACGCTACGAAAGATTTCTTCTTCGAAGACGCATCATTTGTTCGCCTGCGGAACGTGTCACTGGCGTTTGATCTGGCAAAAGTGATTAAAACACCGTACCTGAAGAAAGCACAGCTGGTGTTTACAGGCCGCAACCTGTTGACATTCACGAAATATTCAGGCTATGATCCGGAAATCAGCTCGGGTGCCTCAAACTCGTCATTCGACCGCGGTGTCGACCACAGCACGCTGCCAAACACGAAGTCGTACCAAATCGGCCTGAACATCGGGTTCTAATTTTTAATCCTTCAGACTATGAAACTGTTTAATAAACATACATTATATACTTCAGCTCTTTGTACTGCTCTTTTAATCAGCAGCGTATCCTGTAAGGATCAGCTGGATGTGGGTAACCCGAATGCGCCAACCCTGGCAGCCAACGTAAATACAGAAACGGGGTTGTACCAGTTTGCGCAGGGTGGTGTATACGTCAACGGTTTCCTGAACGGAGACGGCTGGCTGGGGAACAGCTACTTTTCGCTGCCGTGGGGCTACAGCGAACTGATGGCCGACATGGTTGGGGCCGATGCCTCTAACAACCAGGTGACGACCATCGGGCAACCGGATTACATCATCATGGATGATGGGACAAAACAAACGAACTCGGCACCGCAGGTCGGCATCATCCGTGCGTATAACAGCCGCGCA
This sequence comes from uncultured Arsenicibacter sp., assembly GCF_945952095.1. Lineage (GTDB taxonomy): Bacteria > Bacteroidota > Bacteroidia > Cytophagales > Spirosomataceae > Arsenicibacter. The sequence goes on from NZ_CAMFHL010000341.1 coordinate 1,219, forward strand.
GCTACGGGATCAGGTAATAACGCGATTTATTACCAGTGGCTGAACATGTACTCGCTGAACAATGCCTGTAATCAGGTGCTGGCCCTGGTAGACAAGATTCCGTTTACCGGCGACAAAACTTCGAAAGCGAATACGGTAAAGGCATGGGCGTACTGGTGGAAAGGCTATGCGTATGCGTCGATCGGGTCGATGTATTATGCAGGCCTGATTGAAGATGAAGCCGGTAAAACCAACAGCAATTATGTAACCCACGATGCCATCATTGATGCATCAAACAAATATTACAACCTGGCAGCGACAACGCTGGGCAGTGTAACGAATGCCACAGATTATGCGACGGCATTATCAGCAATGATTCCGTCTGCAAATCAGGTTGGCCTCGGGACAGTGCCGAGTATTGCCGAGTGGAAGCGGAACATCAATACCATGCTGGCCCGTAACATTCTGGTTAACAAGCTGGCCCCGTTTGTAAAAGGCAATCTGAGCGCAACAATTTCGAAGGCGTCTATGTCGGCTATGACAGCTGCCGACTGGAACAACGTGTTTACATTGACTACCAACGGTATCCAGAAGGGTGATAAAGTGTTTACCGGCCGTAGTACGTCGTCAAATTCGTTTTTCTCGCCGTCAGGCGGTACGGTTGCATCGCTGACATCGGGCGTAAATACCTCAACGACCTTCAAGATCAGTGAGCGCTTTATGCAGAATTATAACACCGGCGATCAGCGGGTGGCTAATAACTTTAATACGACGACGACTTACAAAAACAACTACATTTATACCACACGCTATAGCATGATTGTGGATGGTAAAGGGTTGTCAGGTGTCTATACGTATGGTAGTAAATCTGCCGGTGCGATTGAAGTATACATTGCCGGCAGCTATGAAGAAAACGCGCTGATGCTGGCTGAAGCCAACATTCGTCTGGGTAAAGTAGAGGATGGTCTCAAACTGATCGACGCTGTGCGGACAACGCAGGGCGCCGGCGTCGCCGCTGTGGCGGGTACAAGCCTGAGCGCTGCTGCGGCCATGACCGAACTGACCAAAGAGCGCCGGGTATCGCTGTTCAGCCGTGGGCTGGCCTATTACGATAGCCGCCGCTGGGGCTGGACCTATGACATTTCAGCGGGTGGCGGCAGCTACGGCAACACCGTTGTTACAACCGCCGGTGTCGTAAACAAAAACGTGACAATCAGCTATAACTTTATGGATTACTGGGACGTACCGGCGGATGAAGCCGAATTGAATCCGACGACGTCGAGCGTAGCAACCCGTAACCCGAATTACTAACCGGTAAGGATCGATTTCCGGAATAACTGACCCGTGGCGCTGGTATATCAAACCGGCTTCCACGGGTTTTTTTTGTTAAACCGGGTTGAAAAAAAAGTACACAAACTCATGGTTACGTGACATAAATCACGGATTGCCGGTTTATGGGATACTTACTTTGTGACGTAAGATCAACCCTAAAACGACAGATACCATGTTTTTTCAACATATCTATGACAAAACGCTGGCACAGGCAAGCTATTTGATCGGTTGCCAGAAAACCGGTGAATCCATTGTAATTGATGCCAAACGCGATGTGGATACTTATCTGGAGGTGGCAAAACAAAATGGCCTCCGGATCACTCATATTGCCGAAACGCATATTCATGCCGACTTCCTGGCAGGCTCCCGCGAACTGGCTGCCCTGACCGGCGCTACTTTGTATTTGTCGGATGAAGGTGGTCCGGACTGGCAGTATGCGTTTCCGCACACCGGATTGCGGCACGGCGACAAAATTACGGTCGGCAACCTGACACTGGAAGTGATTCATACGCCCGGACATACACCGGAAAGCATCAGTTTTCTGCTGACCGACAAACCGGCTACCATGGCTCCGGTGATGCTGTTTACCGGCGATTTTGTGTTTGTCGGCGATGTTGGCCGGCCAGACCTGCTCGAAAAAGCTGCGGGCCTGACCGGTACAAAAGATGTGGGAGCGCGGCAGATGTACGATTCGCTGAAAACGTTTAAGCAGCTGCCCGAATACATTCAGGTATGGCCGGGCCACGGCGCCGGTTCTGCCTGCGGTAAGGCCTTGGGTGCTGTACCAAGTACAACGGTAGGGTATGAGAAAATCCGGAATTGGGCCCTGCAATACGACGATGATCAGGAAGGATTTGTCGATTATCTGCTGGCCGATCAGCCGGAACCACCCAGATATTTTGCCATGATGAAGCAGCTCAATAAGGTAGATCGCCCGCTCATGGTATCGGTGCCGGTTCAGAAAAAGCTTAGTACGGATGAGCTGAAGGATGCCCTGGGTAAAGGCATAGCGCTGATTGACACCCGCAATAAAGCCGCATTTGCGGAAGGGTTCATTCCCGGCAGCCTTAACATTCAGGGCAACAATGCCTTTGCTACCTGGATGGGCTGGTTCATGGACTACAGCGAACCGTTTATGCTGATCGCTGAAGAGGCGCAGATCGAAGACCTGACCCGTAAACTGATGCGTATCGGTCTGGATAATGTGTATGGCTATATAACCGACATCAACGAATCGGGTATTCCCCTGCAAAAAGCAGCGATTGTCGATGCCGACGCCGTAAAGGCTCACTTGAACCAGGATGATGTACAGCTCGTGGACATCCGCAACGAAACGGAATACCGCAGCGGCCATATCGAAGGCGCAGACCACGTGTTTATCGGAACCTTACCCGATAATCTGGATAAAATCGCGAAGGATAAGCCGGTTATTATCTATTGTCAGGGCGGGGACCGGGCAACGATAGGCTACTCACTGCTGGTGAAAAACGGCTTCACCAATATCATGAACTATTCGGGCAGCATGAACGACTGGAAAGCCAAAGGCAATCCGGTGGTAACGGCAGAAAATACCGTCCATGCCTGATAAAATTCTGTTGTTTTAACTTATATATCATAAACTGTTATGGTAAAAAACCTGACTGCCAGTGAGTTTAATCAGCTTATGTCAGAGCGCCCGGAAGTGCTGCTGCTGGATGTCAGAACGCCGCAGGAAACGTTGCACCAATTGTGGTAGCTCACTTTCTGCTGATTATGGATTCCGCCGCCTTCTCCGGCAAATTGACGGGTGTATGCCACTGGTTTCTGAAACAGTAAACCAAATGCCCGGTATGTTTCATCCCGCAGACGGTTCCATTTTCGCAAACACCGGCATCAAACCTGCCACACGAAAACCGGCAGGCTAATCAGGAAGCGTTTATAAATTCTTCGGGACATGAGGCTGCACAGCATGAGGAAGATTAAAGCGGCAGTTCAGCAGGACATGTCAATGCGTATTATGAATAATGTTACCAATAAGTGTATTTTAGAATTGCTTTTGTGTATAAAGTTTAATAAATAATTGGTTATGTGATAAATGTCACAAATAAAGAACAGCCCTGCACCGTATTTAGACCCGTAAACCTTTCAAATCTACTTTCCTGATGAAACTAAATGCTGCTGTAAAAGGTGTGGGCACTTTGTTGTGTCTCTCTTTGCTTACCTTAAGCTGTAGGGATGTTGTTCCGGAAGCAAACCAGACGCCCGCCAGCCTGACAGGTGGTGCCCGGCTGGCAGCCACCGATGACCATCCCGGTAAACTGCTGGCTGCAAACTGCTTCCAGTGTCACGGTACAAACGGAACCGGAATGGAGCATCTGGCCGGTAAACCCGCCAGTGAAATTGTGAACGAAATGCTGGAGATGCAGGCTAAAAATCCGCGGGCAGACATTATGAATGTGCATGCCAAAGCCTACACAACGGAGGAAATTAAACTGATCGCCGACTTCTTTTCTAAACAATAACAGACAGCTACAGGTATGAAACGCAGAGATTTTTTAGGCAATATCGGACTGGCTTCGATCGGGGCTACAGCTTTTCAGGCAGCGTTACTGGAAGACGCATTCGGGCAGAACGTTACGGCCGGACAGGCTAACGGACGGGTGGTGGTTGTCGGCGGCGGTATGGCCGGAGCAACCGTAGCAAAATACTTGCGGATGTGGGGCGGGACCGGCGTTCAGGTAACGCTGGTGGAACCTAATGCCACCTACTACTCGAATATTTTCAGCAACATGGTACTAACCGGTGAACGTACGCTGAGCCAGCTGTCATTTAACTACAATACGCTGATCAGTAAGTATGGAGTGCAGGTAAAAACCAATTCGGTGACGGGAATTGATCCGGTAAACAAATCAGTAAGTCTGAACAATGGGCAGTCACTGAGTTATGACCGGCTGGTGCTGGCCCCGGGTATTGATTTTGATCCGCTGCCCATCTCGGGCACGGCCACGGCCATCGACAAGGTGGTACATGCCTGGAAAGCGGGGAGCCAGACAACAAACCTGCAGGCGCAGATTAAGTCAATGACCAGCAAGGATACGTTTATCCTGACTATTCCGCCGAAACCATACCGCTGCCCGCCGGGGCCGTATGAGCGCGCCTGCGTAGTGGCCGACTACCTGAAACGGACAAAAGGGGGCGGCAAAGTGATTATCCTCGACGGCAATCCGGGCATTCAGGCAGAGCCGGAAAACTTTACCAATGCCTTTACCAATACACACAAAAACATCATCACCTATGTGCCGGGTGCGACGCTGCAAAGCATTGATGCCAATACGGGTACGGTGAAGACAGCCGCCGGTACGTTTACCGGCAAAGTGATTAATGCCATTCCGACCCATAAGGCCGGTAATCTGATCACCGCGTCCGGCATCGGGCTGGCTAACTCGGGAGGCCGCTGGGCGGGCGTCAATGTCCTGTCGTATGAGTCAACGGCTGTTCCGGGTATCCATATTATCGGTGATGCCTCAGCTACCACACAGCCTAAAGCCGGGCATATCGCTAATGCCGAAGCCAAGGTTTGTGCAGATGCCATTATCCGGCTGTTTAAAGGGCAGGCTCTTAATCCGGCACCACGGACAAATTCGGCGTGCTATACGCCTATTACC
>NZ_CAMFHL010000342.1 GCF_945952095.1 uncultured Arsenicibacter sp.
GCGTGAGCGCTGAAGTTCCGGGTTGGTGCCGATGCCGCCGGCTTATGGCCTACCATGTTTTCCGTTACGTATACCGGTATAAACTTGTTACCGTTATGTACGGCAAACGTGTGACCGATGAAATCAGGAGAGATCATCGACCGGCGAGACCAGGTTTTGATTACTGACTTCTTGCCTGAGTCGTTCATCGTCTGAACTTTATTGTCCAGACGAAAATCTATATATGGGCCTTTCTTTAGTGAACGTGCCATCTATTTATTACTTTTTCCGTCGGCTAATGATCAAACTATTCGACTGATGCTTACGCGTTTTCTGGCCTTTAGCAAACTGACCATTCCGCGAGCGTGGGTGACCACCTGATGCCCGGCCTTCACCACCACCCATCGGGTGATCGATCGGGTTCATTGCAACACCACGTACACGAGGACGACGACCTAACCAACGTACACGGCCGGCTTTACCCATTGTGTAGTTCATGTGGTCAGGGTTCGATACTGAACCTACTGTAGCGAAGCATACACCCAATACCTTACGTGTTTCGCCTGATGGCATACGCAGGATCGCATATTTATCTTCACGGCCTACCAGCTGGGCATACGTTCCTGCACTACGGGCCATTGCACCACCTTTACCAGGGTGCAGCTCGATGTTGTGAACGATTGTACCGATTGGCATTTTAGCCAGTGGCAGTGCGTTTCCAACGTCAGGAGTAGAGCCTTCGCCCGACTGAATCGTTTTACCAACGGCCAGACCTTGCGGAGCGATGATGTAGCGTTTCTCGCCGTCTGTATACTGGATCAGGGCGATACGTGCTGAACGGTTCGGATCATACTCGATTGTCAATACTTCAGCAGGAACACCTGTTTTGTCCCGTTTGAAGTCGATAATACGGTACATCCGCTTATGACCACCACCGATATAGCGCATTGTCCGACGGCCCTGGCTGTTACGGCCACCGGTTCTTTTTATTGGTTCCAGCAGGCTTTTCTCCGGCTTGGAAGCGGTCAGTTCCGAGAAGTCCGGAGCTACGCGGAAGCGCGTACCCGGCGTTACTGGTTTTAATTTCTTAACTCCCATGATTGTTTATTCCGTTATTGCCCTCCGGCTTACAGGTCTGCGTAGATGTCGATTACTTCACCTTCTGCCAGCGTCACAATAGCCTTCTTGGTAGTTGAGGTTTTACCGGTCACAATCCGACCGTTGATACTCTTGCTGCGTTTCTTACCCAGCGTGCGCAGTGTGCGAACGCTTTCTACGTTCACGCTGTACATTTTTTCGATAGCCTTGCTGATTTCAAACTTATTTGCTTTCAGTTCTACCTCGAAGGCATACTGGCCCTGTTTGTTCAGGACTGTCATTTTTTCCGTTATAATCGGTCTCTTTAAAACGCTCATGATAATTACTGCTCAAAAAGTGTTTGGAGTTTCGACAGCGCTTCTTCACTAATCAACAGACGATCAGCATTGATCAGGTCGTATGTGTTCACCTGGCTTGCAGTAACCACTTTCGTCTTTTGTACGTTCCGGCTTGACAGGACTACGTTTGAGTCTACGTCCGGCAGGATGAGCAGTGTTTTCTTAGCACCCAGAGATACCGAACCCAGGAAAGAGATATAATCTTTTGTCCGTGGTTTCTCGAAGGCAACTGAATCAATAACGGAAATGCTATTTGCCTGAGCTTTAGCGGCCAGTGCTGATTTGCGTGCCAGCTGCTTAACTTTCTTATTCAGTTTGAAGCTATAATCCCGCGGACGTGGACCGAAGATCGTACCACCACCAACGAATACCGGTGACTTGATGCTACCTGCACGTGCACCACCAGTACCTTTTTGCTTCTTCAGTTTGCGTGTTGAGTGAGCATTCTCAGCGCGCTCTTTTGCTTTGTGCGTTCCCTGACGCTGGTTAGCTAAATATTGCTTAACGTCCAGGTAAATCGCATGCTCATTTGGTTCGATACCAAAAATGTCTTCCGGCAGCGCAACCTTCTTTCCCGTATCCTCGCCTTTGCTGTTATATACGATAAGTTCCATGACGCTTACTTCTCAATAATTACGAATGAATTTCTAGCACCCGGAACCGACCCGCTGATAACAAGCAGATTTTGCTCAGGCATCACCTTCAACACTTTCAGGTTTTGCACCTTTACGCGGTTACCGCCCATGCGACCCGCCATACGCAATCCTTTGAATACCCGTGACGGGAATGAACAGGCACCAATTGAACCAGGGTGACGCTGACGGTTGTGCTGACCGTGCGTTTGACCACCTACACCACCGAAACCGTGACGCTTTACAACGCCCTGAAATCCGCGGCCTTTGGCTGTGCCAACTACATCTACGAAGTCTCCTTCTCCAAATACATCGGCCACTTGCAGAGTGTCGCCGAGATTGAATTCAGTTTTGAATTCTTTGAATTCGACCAGCTTACGCTTAGGTGTTGTGCCAGCCTTTTTGAAGTGGCCTTGCAACGGCTTGTTCGTATGCTTTTCTTTCTTTTCGCCGTAACCCAATTGCACAGCTTCATACCCATCCTTCTCAGTGGTACGAACCTGGGTTACAACACAGGGACCAGTTTGAATGACTGTACATGCCAGAGCCTGCCCGTCCGCATTATACACACTGGTCATCCCGATTTTTTTTCCAATTAAACCAGACATTTTTTTGTAACTGTTGTAAGCAGGAAAAATTAAAAAATTTGACCTCCGCCGAAACGGAGCCGCAAAATTAGAGAGAATCAGGCAAGACTACAAACTGTATCTTGCAGATTTTCAAGAATGGACAAAAAAATAGTCAGGTATGAAATACACCTGACCGCTGTTTGCCATTCCAGCCACGAGGCTTTCCGGCACATTGTCAGATGTGGTTTCCGGTACAGAACCAGACCTTCACCCAAAGTATGTCGTCACAAGAGACTCTACTAATTCGGAGTGCAAAATTATGCAATCTTTTTCTCTTTACAAAACATTGATACACAAAAAAATATACCACTCCCGGACGGGTAGTGGTATATCTCATTCAGCCGTGACAATAATTGGCTTAAACCGCTTATTTATCATTAAACCTTGATTTCAACGTCAACGCCGCTTGGCAGTTCCAGTTTCATCAGGGCATCTACCGTTTTAGCGCTTGTTGAGTAGATATCTACCAGACGCTTGTAGGTGCACAGCTGGAATTGCTCCCGTGATTTCTTGTTCACGTGTGGTGAGCGAAGTACTGTGTAAATTTCTTTGTCAGTTGGCAAAGGAATCGGTCCGCTCACAACAGCACCTGTTGATTTTACGGCCTTCACAATTTTCTCAGCCGATTTGTCAACCAGATTGTGGTCGAACGACTTCAGTTTAATGCGAATTTTCTGGCTCATTCTGTTTGGTTCGTTAAACGTTTATTGAATTGACCGGCGAAAGAACCATTTACTCCTCCGGCAATTGTATTTAGTAAAGTATATGCTTACCAGCTCCGGAGAGCCGGTAAGCATATAGAAATGCACTGTTATGCGTTGATTGTACCTTTCGCTTTCGCTACTACTGTTTCAGCCAGGTTGTTTGGCAGTACTTCGTAGTGTGCGAAGGTAAGGTTAGCCGTTGCACGACCAGAAGAGATTGTCCGGAGGTCAGTTACGTAACCGAACAGCTCTGAAAGAGGTACGTCAGCTTTGATAACCTGTGAACCTGCACGTGTATCCATACCTTTCATGATACCACGGCGACGGTTCAGGTCACCTGTGATCGGACCGGTATACTCGTCCGGCGTCAGTACTTCAACGGCCATGATTGGCTCAAGCAGCTTCGGACCAGCCTGACGGGCAGCCTCACGGAAACCGGTACGGGCAGCTAATTCGAATGACAGTGAGTCGGAGTCAACGTCGTGGTATGAACCGTGGAACAGACGAACCTTCATTGAATCAAGCGGGTAGCCGGCCAGCGGACCATTTATCATTGCTTCGTTGAAGCCCTTCTGAACAGCAGGGATGAATTCTTTTGGAATTACACCGCCCACGATACCGTTCACAAACTGAAGACCAGTCTTAACGGTGCCATCTTCTTCTGCATCCCGTGGTCCGATTTCGAATACGATATCGGCGAATTTACCACGACCACCTGTTTGTTTCTTGTAAACTTCACGGTGTTCGAAGCTCTTCGTCAGTGTTTCCTTGTAAGCAACCTGAGGAGCACCCTGGTTAACTTCTACCTTGAATTCACGACGCATACGGTCGATGATGATTTCAAGGTGTAATTCACCCATACCACGAATGATGGTCTGACCTGTATCTTCGTCCGTTTCAACTTTCAGGGTAGGATCTTCTTCGATCAGTTTAGTGATCGCTTTAGAGAAGTTATCCTGATCGGCTGTTTTCTTAGGTTCGATAGCGTAACCAATAACCGGATCAGGGAATACCATGGCTTCCAGAACGATCGGGTTTTTCTCATCAGACAGGGTATCACCTGTTTTGATGTCTTTGAAACCAACAACCGCTGCGATGTCACCAGCTTCCAGACGTTCGATCTGGTTCTGCTTGTTAGCGTGCATCTGGAAGATACGGGAGATACGCTCTTTGTTTCCTGAACGGTTGTTGAGGATATAAGAACCTGACTCCAGTACACCTGAGTAAGCCCGTACGAAACACAGACGACCTACATAAGGGTCAGTCGCGATTTTGAACGCCAGTGCAGTGAACGGATCTTCTACACTTGGACGACGGGTAATTTCAGCATCTGTATCAGGGTTTGTACCGACGATGTTATCCCGATCCAGTGGTGAAGGCATCAGCGCCATCACATAGTCGAGCATTGTCTGAACACCCTTGTTTTTGAAGGCTGAACCACAAAGCATAGGAACGATCTTCATCTGGATCGTCGCCTCACGCAGGGCTGCCAGCATTTCAGCTTCGGTGATCGACTCAGGATCCTCGAAGTATTTTTCCATCAATGTGTCGTCGACTTCAGCTACTGCCTCAAGCAGTTTACCGCGCCATTCTTCGGCCTCTTCCAGCATGTCGTCAGGAATAGGAATCTCCGTGAATGTCATGCCCTTGTCTTGCTCATTCCAAGTGATACCCCGGAAGTTAACCAGGTCAACTACACCTTTAAAGTCTGCTTCGGCGCCGATTGGCAGCTGAAGCGGAACGGCGTTGCTACCCAGCATTTCCTTAACCTGCTTAACTACGTTCAGGAAGTCAGCACCGGCACGGTCCATTTTGTTTACAAAGCCCAGACGGGGAACCTTGTAATTGTTGGCCAGACGCCAGTTAGTTTCTGATTGCGGTTCTACACCATCAACCGAGCTGAACAGGAACACCAGACCATCCAGTACGCGCAGTGAGCGGTTTACTTCTACCGTAAAGTCAACGTGACCCGGGGTATCGATGATGTTGATGTGGTATTTCTGGGCACGGTACTCCCAGTTTACCGTTGTAGCAGCAGAGGTAATTGTAATACCACGCTCCTGCTCCTGCTCCATCCAGTCCATCGTGGCAGCACCTTCGTGCACCTCACCGATTTTGTGGCTTACACCGGCATAGTACAGAATCCGCTCGGTTGTTGTCGTCTTACCCGCATCAATGTGGGCAGCGATACCGATATTTCTCGTGAATCGTAAGTCGCGAGCCATTATTGTGTTATACTGAAGTTATGAAGTTCAAATGCAATTAATAAGTATGCTTTTTTAGCAAAGAACACACCTACTCAAAATCAGGACGCAAAGTTACTGATAAACAATTTATAAACCAAGTGGCGTCCGGGAATTAAAGTAAAACGCAATGATTGCTGAATGAGGAAGTTAGGATTCTGCATCCGCATATTTACTTCGACAGAAACCCTTTTGCTATTAAATAGGGAATGAGGAGCCACAAAAGCCCTTTTACAAGAAAAAACAGAAAGCCTACCCACCCGATCCGCTTAAGCCAGGCTTTAAATCGCTGGTTATTCATATGCCTCTAAACGCCTTTTTTTCTTTTCCTGTTCGCCCGGCGTCTATAAAATTCTGCGTTCTCTCTCCGGAATTGTTCAGTTCGGCTGAAACTGCCGGTTATTCAAAAATTCATAATCCGTTAACGATAACAAGAAGGCCAGCAGGTCTTTCTGATCCTGCGCCGTCAGTGGTATTCCCGGCTGGCCGTTCTGCTTCAGAAGCGGATCAAGCCGGGGGGTATCCTGTACGCCGGTTGCATAGTGCTGG
>NZ_CAMFHL010000343.1 GCF_945952095.1 uncultured Arsenicibacter sp.
TGTGAGATAATACTGCATACGGCCTGCTTAAATTTTACCTTATACGTACCCGGGTCTTTAACTGATAATTTACCGGTCGTTGCGCCGTTAATCTCAGTATCATTCCGGATCCATTGGTAGCCGCTAAATTCTCCGTCCGGGGCACTTAGCTGCACAGAAGCACCTCTCGGTAAAGCAATCACCTGATTTACCGGTATAATCTCCGGTAACTGAGAGGCAGCCTGCCCTACCCGCACTCCGTCTGTTATTCGCTGACAACCCTGCTGTATAATCCGGACCTGATACAACCCCGTCTGGGTCGCACTGATAGACTGACTACGGCTACCGGAAATGATCTGACCGTTTCTCAGCCATTCATACTGTGTTCCGGCTTCGGCACTGGCTGCTATCTGCACACTGGACCGGCCTTCGCAAAGCCATTGATCAACCGATGGGGTCAGGGTGGCCGTTGGTGTAATTAGCTGAATAATAACCGGTGAAGATGTGCCGACACACCCTTTACTATCGGTTACACGGACAACGTACGTTCCGGCCTGCGAAACCTGGCAGGCAGCTCCTGTCGCATTGGCTATGGAAACGCCGTTTTTCAGCCATTCATAGGTCAGGGAAGACACCTGGCCGTTTGAAGAGGCTATTTTTGCCTGATCGGTTTGCAATGTAATGGCTGCTCCTGCACAGAACGAGGTATCTTTATTGGGTGTGATGCCAACCGTAAGGACACAGGCTTTACGGGATAAACCACTCACCACTAGCGAGAATGGCTGAGCGTTGTATTTTAGCTGCGCTTTATGGGAAACGGTGAGTGTATACACCTGCCCGGCCACCGGATTTTTAATAATGATCTGCTCTACGTTATCGCGGATATTATCCCCCGCGATAGCAGCCTGATCAGGATTAGCGGGATCAAGTACCCAGGGCGAGGCAGTTGTCTGCCCGTCTGACAGCCGGACATCGAGGTCGTTTACCAGTTTCGGGGTACGGCTGTCCAGATTCAGGCTGTTTACGGCCGTACCGGCAGCTTCGGGATCTGTCCAGCAGATGGTTACAATCAGCGGTTCATTCCCCTGTGCTTTAATCTGAGTTGAATATTTTCCTCCCTGCTGCAGAATCTGTTCGGTCAGCATGTGTGAGCCGGTAGGATTCAGTAAGACAGAAGCAGCTTTTTCCATATTCAGAATGCCCCAGCCTTGCTTATAATCAGGCCCGATACCAAGCTGCACATTGCCTGCGGCATTTATCCGGTCCGCTGTATGGATGGCCAGTCCCCGTAGTGTTGCGGCCCGCATAAAACGGCCTTCTGTAGTACTGTTCTGCAACCGCGCATACAACTCCTGTAGCAGGTATAATGAGCCGGTTACGTTGGCGCAGGCCATTGATGTACCGGTATTTGTTCCGTAAGCGTTATTGGCTGATGATATTGTTGAGTAAAGTTTTGTCCCGGAACCTAGTAAGTCCGGTTTAATCCGGCCGTCGTCGGTCGGTCCCCAGCCGCTGTAGGGAGCAATACTGAATAAAACCGGCTGACCATTCTGTAAAGTAGCCTCGGCCGAACCGATGGTCAGGACATTCTTGGCGTTGGCTTCTCCCGCAATAACATCGTATCCGTCATTGCGGCTACGGCTGACGGTACTTTTTTCACTGGTATTACGCAGATAATAGGCTACTCCTGCCGGCGGACCGGTCTCCGTGTGCTTGTTATCAGCCGAGCGGACCATCAGATAATACGGGTTACTGTAGGCGATCCGGTCAATATCGGCGGCCCGTGAGGAGTAAAAGCCAAACTGATAGTCCTCTACCTGACTGACACCGGTGTTACCCCACCATTCCCATTTCTGATCAGGATCGGTACCAGGCCGATCCGCGTTGTACACCCAGCCAGCTACCGGACCGTAGGAATGATTGGACAGCAGCAGGTCCTTAGCTGCGGTGCCGATTTCGCTGATATCATCATTAAAGTCCCAGATCCGGAGATTCGCCCCGAAAGCCATTCCTTTTGCCTGGGCATTGGCGCCTTTAGCGATTAGTGTCCCTGCCAGGTGCGTTGTGTGCTCGCTGACTACCGTTGCCTGATCAGCCTGAATGATTCGTGCAGTACCTGTTCCGGCAAATTCCTGATGCGTTGTAAGCGCCTGACCACCATCCCACATACCCAGTTTTCCTGCCATAAACGCCGAATTCCCGCTCAACGACAAACCCAGCGACCCTCCGGCACGCAATGCGGTGGTCCGCGTTATTTGCGCGGCAATTGCGTTGTGGGTGATATAATAAATCGGGTGACCGGTCGGGTCAACCCCCTGCAACGCCATAATGCGGCCATTGGAACAATTTTTGCTGATAGCCCAATTATACTTTCCGGCCAGTTCAAAGGCCTGTTGCCGGTTTGTCCGGTAAGGATCAGGCACTTCCTGACGCTGTTGAGACGCGGCCTGTTCTGATAGCAGAACAATGGTGAACAGGCATAAAAAAATACCTCTTATCATGCTGTTTGCCACCTGACAAACAGCATGATAAGAGGCTGGCAACCGCCCTTCCGTATATGTAGAAAATCGTTTCAGAACGAAAAGTTTACTGTTTAAGGACTCGTTTTACTCCCAGTATTTGACCCTGGTTACCCTGAACAGTCACAAAAAATATACCGCCTGACAATGACGTTAAATCAAGCATCCCTGAATAATTTTTTCCGTCGCGCTTCATAATCCCCGTTTTTAACCGTATTCCTTCCGTATTGGTCAGAATCAGCGTAGCGGGTGGTGTTTTGGCAACAGCAGCATCAACCGTAACGGTCAGGTAGTTAGTGGTTGGGTTAGGATACACCTGCACACTGGCAGCCGTTTCTTCTAGTCCCAGAATGATTACCGACAACTCCGTTGAGATCAATTCCCCGCACCCGCTGGCATTGACACGTACTGAATACCGGCCTGACTGAACCGCTGTGTAACTTTGACCAGTTGCTCCCGTAATGGGTACACCGTTCAGCAGCCATTGATTCCCTGTTACAGAGTTTGAGGTCAGGACAAAGCCGTTCAGCGTAATCGCCGGTGCAACAGGATCGTTTACGCTGACTTGAACAGCAGATGAACTGGCAGGCTGGCAGTTATTGGATACCTGCACTAAATAAACGCCTTCATCGGTTGCCCGATAGATGCTGGCCACGGCTCCGGAAATTGCCTGGTTATTTCTGAACCACTGATAGAACAGATTATCACCGGTATTGGCCTGTAATACCACGGACGAACCACGGCAGATGGTCGTTGAGCCGTTAATCGTTACCAAAGCAGACGGGGCAGTACCTCCGCTTTTTGTCACGGCCACCCGCTGTGCCGACGGGCAATCCAGCGAACGAATTTTAAGGTTATAGAGATAATACCAGGCCGTCGTCAGTGTATCAACCCGTCCGCTCTGCGGAAACAGTGAGCCTTTTGAGCTGACTACCGTCATACCGTTAGGTGCTGTCAGGCGATACGGAAATCCGGTTACGCCGACATTACTCCGGAAAATTGACGCCCCACCCTCATACTCAATGGTAATTTTATAGTCCCCGGCAGCCGGAATACGCAGGTTCAGCGGGTATTGAGCTCCGGCATCAGCAGGGTCATCCAGTAGCTGACCGTTAGCATTTACGGTGGTCAGGCTGGTATTACGTGTTGGCGCTACATCGAGCGAAACACTCGAAACGGCTACGTCATCTAACCGGCGAACGGTAAAAGTCAGCCGCCCGGCACTGGCAATGTACAGCCTCGCCGACTCCAGTACAACCGGTATCTTCGTCGAAATTAACGGTGAAGGGCCAAAATTGCCCGCATACGAACCGCCGCCGAACGCATTTTTACTAACCGGACCTAATACCCCGCTGAAGTCGTTCAGGGAAACAAAATAGGTATTGGTCACAGGCTTTATATTGGTTGTCGCCCGGTTACCGATTGCCAGCAGATTACCACTTGCCGGTGCATCGTACCAGAACGCTGTTCCTTGCCCGTTATTCGTCAGCGCAACAACCGTATCCGTGCCGCATTGCAGTGCTGCTAAAGCCGACGGTACTGCGGCCACAGCTACGGTTCGTGAATCAACGAAGGTATTATTCGCCGGATTCTGGTCATTGGCGAGTTCGGTTGTTGCCTCAAAACGGTAATTCTGCCCTGCTGTGAAGCGGCCGGCAGCCACATTAAGGGTAAACAGGGCATCATTAAACCCGTTAATGGCCGGTAATGTACCGGTTAAAACCGTCAGGGTTGTGTTCGCTGCATCAGCAATGCGGATACGTACCGGCACATTCTGCTGGGTATCGGTACCATAGTTTCTGATTCGGACTGCTACCGGAATCTCATCTGCTACCCGACAAAATGCATTATCCGGAGACACAAGTGCTGTTACGCCTACATCGGTAGCAGAACGGATGGTACGTAAAAGCCACTCCATTGTTTCGCCTTTACTGTACGTCCCGCAATCAGAAACAGCTTTTCCGTCTGTCGTTTCCACCAAAACCAGCCGTACCCGGATCAGTTGTCCGCTATTTAATCCCGACGGGATCTGCACATTGCGGGAGAATGTAGCCACGCCATTCAGAACTCCTGAAGTGGCCAGCGTATCACCCGCATCGGAAAAGCTCCCGTTTTGGTTCCAGTCGGCAAAAACACGGAGCATGGTGTTTTGCGGCGTTCCGCATGTACCGACACTTACCGAAAACGGCAGTGTCTGTCCGGGCTGTACGTCAATAATTGTCCGGGTCAGATCCGTATAGGTAGTACAGTTATCGTTTCCTTTCTGCTGCGTCTGGCCTAGCTGAAAACCAAGCACTTTGCTATCAGCAGACGATACTGGCGTTGAGCTGCAGTAAGCGATTGCGCCAATTCCGCTGGCAAGTAAGGTATATTCCTGCCGGGTGCCGCCCAGATTTCCTTTGTGGGAAATGGTAATGGTGTATGAACGACCCGGCACTGCGCCCGGAATCAGAATCTGCTCAATATTATCCCGGATATTATCACCCCGTTGTGCGGCCAGCGACGGGTTTTCCGGATCCAGCGTCCACGGCAAAACGGTTTGTTGGCCGTCACTGACCCGAATATCCAGGTCATTGATCAGTTTAGGCGTCCGGCTGTTAATAACGCTTGCATTAACGGCCGAGGGCGTACCCTCCGGATCAGTCCAGCAAATCGTCACCCGTAACGGGCCTTTACCCGATGCGGTTATCTGTCGTGTGTAGGTTTCTCCCTGCGCCAGTGTCCGCTCCTCAAGCAAGTGATTCTGTGCATCATTTTTAATCACTTTAGCCGCCTGTTCAATGTTGAGCAAACCCCAGCCAAAGCGATAATCGGGTCCGGGCGTATCGCCGGCTTCATCGGCCGTATGCAGTACCAGCCCTTTCAGCGTTGATGAGCGCATAAACTTGCCGGTATTGAGCTGATTGTAGTATTCCTGTAACAGTAACAAGGAGCCTGTTACGTTGGGCGTAGCCATGGATGTCCCGTCTAAAACAGCATAACTACTGTCTGTCGTGTTGTAAGTCGACAATACACTCACCCCTACCCCGGTAATATCCGGTTTAATCCGGCCGTCATCCGTCGGGCCCCAGCTGCTGAAACTGGCCAGTTTTACGTCTCCGGGCTGATTATACCCGTTCAGCGTATTTGAAACGGCACCGACCGTGAGGATATTTTTGGCGGTACCATAGGTACTGATCAGGTCATACGCATTCTGGTCGTACCGCGGACGGGTACTGATGCGGTTGTTGTGATTTACCAGATAATACGGCTGATTAGCGCCCGGTCCTGAATCGCCCCGTTCGTTGCCGGCCGCTTTTACGATAAGATAGTATGGAGCATTGTACGAAATACGGTCCCAGCTTTGCGCCTGTGCATTATAAAAGCCGAATTTGTAATCCTCCGTGGCGCTGATGGTTGTGTCTCCGTACCATTCCCATAAAATTGAACCGCTGCGGCTCGAATTGTAATTCCAGCCAGAAATGGTCCCGTAGGAGTGATTAGACACCAGCAGATCAGCCGCAACCGCAGTCATTTCCGAAACATCGTTGGTCTGATCATAAGCCTGCAGATTGGCACCGTATGCCCTGTCTCTTATACACATCTGACGCTGGC
>NZ_CAMFHL010000344.1 GCF_945952095.1 uncultured Arsenicibacter sp.
ATTGACTCCATGGCCTTTTTATACCGCTCAACTGTTTTCTGTAGAAAGGCTTCCATCTTCCAGTCCGGTATCATCATCAGGTCATTCAGAATAGCGTCCTGTGCGTCGGCGTAAACAGGGTCTTTGTATAATTTGTGAGGATACACAATAGCGCCCTGTCCGGTTGGCTTGCCAAGTTTCCGGTTCTGCATTTCCCCGATGATAGCGGTATCGCGTTCGGCTTCGTCGGCGATACCGCTGTACTGAGAAAACGGAACAGAGAAATTGCACAGGTAGAATATCGCCGTATCACCCCAGGCAGTGTATAGTGGCTTGACCTTCTTGTTGTCAGCCACTACGGGTGTCCATGAAAAACCATGATCGGGCGTATAGAATACGTGTGCCATAGTTACTGAGGGTTTTCAGCCGGGCTGTCCGCATCATTTTTGATGGCTTCTGCCTGTTCTGCTTCTGCTTTTTTACGGTCAAGAGCAATCTGGCGTACTCCGCGCATACGGTCCGATACCCGTTCCTTCTCTCGCTGGTGTAACTGACGGGCCAGCTCCAGCGCGTCTTCGCGGGTCAAACCATCCTTTTTGTCTTTCAGGATAGTCGACAGAATATCCAGTACGTCGGCCGCAATCTGCTTATTCCGGAACCGCTCAAATTCAGGCTCCTCAAAAACGTCTTTGTTCTTGTTGAGCTTGTCGGCAATCCAGTCAGCTGTCTTCTCGCTGTTTTCGCGCCGTACCATGGCCAGTACTCCAACTACCTCGGCAATGATCTTGATGATCTTCAGAAAGGGAAACTTCATGAGTTGTAACATTGTATGAAAGTTGAAAAGTTATTAAATAGTTAATAGTGATTAAAATCCGGTAATATTTTTATCAGTGATCACATTACCTGTCTGCTGTGAGACAGATTCCATACCAATCAGTTTCTGATAGCATTTCATAATTATCTCAGCATCCCAAAGGGAATCATGTTTAGCATTGCCGCTATCCTTCACCCCGGCAAATGCTTCCCGCCGAACATCGGGATCAATACCTTTCAGAAGCATCAGCGTCGATATATCGAAAGGAATGTAGTAAACATATGCAGGTATCTTGAAGGCATGACCAAACAACTCGCAGAACAATACCCAGTCATAGGAACCGCAATCGGTCCAGATCTGGAGTGTTTGGCCAAACTGCGCCAGCCATCTCTCCAGCCTGTTCAAAATCTTAGGCTTTTTGCCAATGCACTCAAACCGGCTCATATCCTTTTCCTTGTCCAGCTCAAATTCTAAGGCATTGGAATAAGACGACTGGTGTGATAACCAGTGTTCCCATCCAGAACAACTTGGGGTTATTTTATCTGTGAATCTCAGCTTATCAATCACATTTTGCTGTAGCCAGTCATCGACTTGTGATCTGTCATAGTCAGTAAACTCTGCATAAAAGGAATGCCCCTGCTCGCTGACAATGCCAAGGCTGATCGGAGTCGTGTGCTGGTGCAACCCCGTAAACTCAAAATCCAGAAAGAGTCTCATTTTAAATTTAGTTGATTTTAACTACTGTTGCGAATTTAAGGATTTTTGGTTAGCCTGTTGAGCTTCTTCCTGACTAAGTGCGGATTGCAGCATCATCTTCTCTCTGTCCTGAGATTCTTTGATGTCATTCATCTGCCCTTTGGCATCCTCTTTATTCCGGTTTTCATCTGCGCGGAACTGTTCACGCCATTTCTCCTGATCGATTTCCATTTGCTTGATCTGGATTTTGGCATTGATTTCGGCCATTTTCAACTGATTTTCCTGTTGCTTCAACTGGTTTGCCGCCTGTGCTGCCTGCGTTTGGGAATCACGGATTTCAGTTTCCAGACGTTCCAGGTAAGCCGCCCGTTCGGCCGGATTCTTAATTAACCGTGACTGCATCAGTGCACCGGCACGTTCGGCTCCGCCAGACTGCATCAGTAGCGTAGTCAGCTCGTCGAGAATACGCATTTCCTCCTCCAGCTTGGCACCATTTTCGACGAAGATACCAAAGTCGCAATAGCGTAGCTGTTCGGTCAGCTGTAGAATCCGCTGCTGGTTTTCCGGTAGCAGGACTAATATTTCATCATCCTTGGCGTAGAGGAACTTGGCAACGTCCGCACAGCGCTGAATCAGCTCGTTCATGAAATTGGTATGCTGATAGAAAAACCGGACGGTCATTTTCTGCTGATTGGCAATGTTCATCTGCGTTTCTTTCAGGCCGTCATACGGCTGGGAAATACCCTGCACCTGTGGTCCTGCACCAACCCGCATTTCTGCCCGTGTCTGCAGCTGCATGATCTGGGAAAAGAGCGTAGCCAGTTCTACATCGCTGCCGTCAATCTCAATGGTTTTCAGGTGTTGTGACGCTGCATTATTGTTGGTGGGATACTTTGTCGAATCAATTTCCACAAAGCCCGACATACGGCCGTTGTAAAGGAAACTACCTACTGACTTGCCCTGTGTTTTGTCGATGATAAGAGCCTTACTATACACACCTTTGGCGGCAAGTTTTGCATCAAACAGCTGCCATAACTTGTTGGCCCGGACGGCATCGTTTTCCATGTTTTTCACCGGACTATTCTCATAGCCAATGATACCCACGACCGGCCAGTGCGATTTGGTATTTTCAGATTCGCGGTCTTCAAGGTTTGGCTGATATTCATACGGCCCGATGTTGAGGAAAGCATCATGGCCGATACGGACAAAAGACCAGACCTCCGGTGTAGAAACCGCCTTCACATTTTTGTGATTCGTGTCTTCATCCTTGGCCAGCGGTGTAATATCTATCTCGTAGTCGCACATATAACGCTCTTGCTGCCAGCGTTTAAGCTCACGATCTGTTGCAGGCCTGCGCTGGTTATCCCGGCCAACCTTTTCAACCTTAAACCGCTTCTCACGAAACAGCTTGAAGTAGTTCCACTGTGTCAGAATATTTACTGTCAGCTTCTGCCCGTAATTCTGCAATGGGTAGAACAGATTGCGCATCCAGTTTACCTGCTGGGATGTATACTGGCGCTCTCCGCCATACAGATTAAAGTCCCAGCTGTCACCGACAATACCAAGGTCAGTCCAGTAGTTGGCCATTGGATCATAGCCAATGTTTCGCCATTTGCTTTTACCTTTCGGGTTATAGATTTCGTCGATGTATTTCAATACCCCCCGAATGCCGGTGCCTTTGTTGAGGAAATGCCGTTTAAAGGTATTGACCAGTTCGGTACCGGTCATGTAATCGCTGACCTGTACGGCAATAACAGCATCATCCTCCAGATTGGTGATCGGTTTACCAGCCAGCCAGCGTACCTGATTAGGGTGCAGGATACGTGGTCTGACCTGCCCGTTGCGCACATCGACAAATCCGAACTCCGCATTTACGTGCGTTTTATGGTCGACGGCCTGTAATGCCAGCTCACGAAATGAAACATTGGCATCAATGTGCTGCAACAAATCAAACATAATGCTTTCCATCTGTTGCTGGCCAGTCTTATAGTTATCCCATTCGTCCGTTGTTTTGGGCATCTTAACATTTTTGTCGACCAGCGGGGCCATGCCGTTTTCGCCCTGAGCCATCAAAGACTGAATAATGGCCTGCGTGATAATCTTTGCACCTTTTCGGCTATCATCCTCAATCATCTTTTTGGAAAATGCCGTATTGATCTGTCGGGTACCAAAGTTAAGCGGCTGATTGATTACCGAGCTGGCAATCGTTTCCCGCGCTGCAGTAAAGAAATCGTTATCCTTTAGAGGAATAGCCATTTCTGCACCATACAACCGGTTAAGCGCTTCATAGTCCTGTCTCCGTAATTTACCTTTGGCAACGTCATACAGGTATGGCTGATTAGGGTTATTGTTACCATACAAAGAGGGAGCTGATAACAGCATACTATCACTTACCTGACGACACAAATTGACAACCTTATTGGGGTTGTTCATGGTTTCTTCCAGGTATATCAATAAGGGGGCATCATAGAAACCGTTTGTCGATGCCAGCATATCATACTTCTGGCGTATTTGCCAGGGCATTTCACGCCGGCTAACGGCTTCGTTCATAGCAGTTCGTTCATCAAGAGACTGGTAATTCATGTCCGTTCAAAATCAAGGATTAATAGTGCAGGCAAGTTGGCGTTAATCAATTTTAACTATAAATTGCTTACATTATTTTAATTAACCGGAACGGTCATAATGGGTTCAATGACATCGGCCGAATTTCTGGCCCTGCATAAACGCAAAAAGGAGCCTCCATCAGAGATGAGTGCAGAGGATTACCGGAAGAAATACATTCCTAAACATACCACACTTGACGAACATGGTATTCAGGTAGCACTGGTTGAGTGGTTCAGAGAGCTGTATCCCTTTCCGGAATACCTGATTTTTGCCGTACCGAACGGGGCATTACTTCCATATGCCAACAAAACCGATAAAAAGACCGGCAAATCGTTTCAATACAGTCCGCTGCGCACCAAGCTAATGAATGAGGGTATGACGCCCGGTATTCCTGATCTGTGTATACCCGTACCAAGGGGTGTCTATCCGGGATTGTATGTCGAAATGAAAACGGCGACCGGCGAAATCTCACCGTCACAAAAGGAAATGCAGCAGGCTTTGGTTGGTCTGGGGTATTGTGTTGTTGTCGCTTTTGGTCTGGAGCCGGCAAAAATGGCTATCGGCAGCTATCTGAGCCTGCCCAAAAGCAGCTGGTTTGCGTCCGGTTTATTTTCAATCGTTAACGACCTGACACTACGCAATGAAAAAGAAAGCTAACCAGACGTTTGAACAGCAGGTTGCAGGAATGTACAGCAAGATTATTGCGATTGCACGAAAGTATACCAACAGCAATACGCTGGCAGAAGACCTGGCACATGATGCCATACTGAAAGCATTACAGAATCAGGATAAGTTTGAAAAAGGGTCTAACCTTCATGCCTGGCTGTATACGATTGTCCGCAATACCTTTATAACGCAATACAACAAAACTCAGAAAGGCCGTGAATATGCTATGATCGACGATTATATGATTGATCGCGGACTTTCTTCCCATATCGCGCATAATGAAGGGGCTTCCAACTATGAAATTGAGCTGATAAGAAAGGAGCTGGCTTCATTACCTGACGAACTTCGCTCTATTATTTCTGACCGGTCAATCGGATATACCTATCAGGAGATTGCTGACAAGTACCAGATGCCTATTGGTACTATCAAGAATAAGATACATATCGCCCGTAAGTCGCTGGCAGGTATAGACTTCAACAAAATAATTGACCGAAGAAAATCAAAATCAACTATTAATTAGCTATATTCGCTTAGATTCATAATTGTAAAGCGTTAATTGAAATCAAAAAGGCATCCGGTTATACCAGATGCCTTTTTCTATGAAATAAACCGTCAGGCAGAATTGTTTCATCAAGCGTAAATGAAAGTAAGCACTACGGCTGGTAGCAACAGTTGTAGAACAAGGCCCAAGACAAACAATAGGAATCTATCCTTGAGTGCTCCATTAGCATTCCACGCAATCCTTATAAAGCAAATTCCTACGCATGACAAAACGACGGACAAGACTCCTGGCATTATAATGTATTGCATGTTTAAGGCAATTTAGAGTGAGAGGGTAACGGTAAGTTGTGTTGTTGGACGTAGAGTTATAGCGCGTGTTGAGACATTAAGTTGTAGTATTTTGTTGGTTGTTCAAGGACACTTACTTTCAGCAGCAGCATGGGCAAGGCCATCAGTTTACCTCTTCGGGAACAAATCGTTGCCCTCAGGCAACAAGGATATACGCTCCGGACTATCAGCCAGCAGCTTCACATGAGCTATGCTACAGTACGAAGTATATGGGGACGTTTTTCCCAACACGGGCAGGAAGGGTTATGCACCCGGTTTGACCACTGCGGCACCCGGCCACCGGGCCAGACAGACCGTGTTTTCCGGGCTGCCCGCTGGTTACGCCACCGGCATGCCGACTGGGGCAGTCCCCTGATCCGGTCCATCCTGCTCCACCGCTATGGACCCTCTGTTCCCTGTGTGCGCACCCTCAACCGATGGTACCAACAGGCAGGGTTGACCAAACCACGCTCCCGGCCCC
>NZ_CAMFHL010000345.1 GCF_945952095.1 uncultured Arsenicibacter sp.
AATTATTTACTAAACAGCTAGCTATAGTTAAGTATATCTTCCTGGAAGTTTTAAACTTCCAGGAAGGTATACTTACCTACTCATCAATAACAATGGCCAGAAAACCATCCCGCACCGCAAGGCGGGATATTTTTTTGGCCGGCAGATCAGCCGGAAGCGTAAGCTGCGTCCATGCCTTTGTTTTTGGCGAAAAAGCCCAGAGCTGTGTGCCACGGCTTTCGAGCAGAGTTCCGTCGGGCAGCCACGCATTGTAATGCTCCGAATCGGGATGGCTGTCGGTAATGTCGGTGACCGTTCCGGTTTTCGGGTCAAAGGCGCGTACCAACCAGCGGTCACCAACTTGCTGCACAAAACTGAATGCATTCCGGCCCGGAATTTTGTGCAGGGAGCGGCCAATCTGTGGTGCTACGACCGAATCCTTACCGGCTTTCAGATCAAAATAATGCATCGAGTTCGGCTCTCCCAGCACAAAAGCAACGGCTTCATTGTCGTTGAGCCACGCCTGATAACCGATTTTGCCGGTTTTCTGTGAGGCAAAAATCATCCGCGTGCTGGCAGGGTCTGCCAGTGAGTACGCCACCAGATCCTGATCGCCCGTTGCCTTACGCTGGACAATACACGACAGCTCGCGCTGAGCGGGTAATACCGTCGGTGAGTACTCCGAATCCGGCGTTCGGGTCAGCTGTGTGGTACGGCCGGTGCTGAGGTCATACACCATGATGTCGGTCTGGCTGTCGGGCATCATCGAGGTGTAATACAGCAGCGGTTTCGCAGGATGGAAAAAAGGCTGGTTGTCGTAACCGGGTTTATTTGAGATGTTTACCGGTTTCGATAATACCGGTTTGCCTTTCGCTGATGTAAGGTTCATCAGGTACACATCGGTGCCGTTCTGAGCGCTGGCCAGCGCCGGAAGCAAGCCAAGGAGAGCAAGTAGAGGTTTCATCTCCTTAAAGATGCTCAATTTTTTTAAGTTGAACCACAAAGGCAGGAAGAAACGAAGGGACAAAAAGAGTTATAAACCACGAAGACGGAAAGAAACGAAGCGGCACAAAGGTTAAGAAAATCTTCGTGCCGCTTTGCGTCTTCCCGCCTTCGTGGTTCAAAAAAAAAATTATATCAATAACGAGTCAACCCGGTGGGCGTGTACCATTTCTTCGCACGGCGACCAGGCAAAGATCGTGAACCGGCCGTCCTGCGAGGCCACCAGGGCAATTGAATCCCGCTGATCATACACGAACTGGGCTGCCGACAGATGCCGCGTCCCTCCGGTCTGGGTCGGATGCACTACCATTGGTACATTGTCGATAATCGGCTCGGTAACAATGATCTGGCTTACCCGTTCACGGTTAAACGCACGGCCGGTTTTGGCCCCGAACCCAATCAGCTCATACTGATCATTGATAATCGTCGCACCGTCAACGGCGGTCAGGCCCGCAATCCGGTCGACAGCCAGGTTGAGAGCACCCATCCACCAGTTTTGCTTACGGTCGCCATCTTCGGAACGCATCAGTTCAGACAGGCCGGAAAACGAAGGCAGCACCGGATAGCCGATGTGAAGAATGGACTCCCGCCAGATATCCTGCTGCGAGGGCACCACCAGTAAGCTGCCGCCACGGCCATGGGCCCGCATCGCCACCGCCAGCTGCACCAGCACGTTCATCGAATTATTCCAGGTCGACGGTGCCGTAAAGCCCAGCATCGAAGTCAGGATAGCGGGGCAGTCGGGCAGGCCTGCGGTCCGTTCGTCGACCACCTTAATCTGATCGCCTTTCAGAATGGCCACATTCACAAACTTACCGAAGCCTTCGGTCCGGCGGTGTTTCACCACCAGCAGGCCGGGCTCAACAACTTCAAGGATCAGTGAGTTGCCGGGGACTTCCGACGTAGCACCCCAGATGCAGAGTTCATCCCCTTCGGCGAAGATACCGAGATGAATACCCGGATGTTCAACGGCAGGGGCCAGTTTTGTCAGTATGGCCGGTGTCAAGGCCAGCTTGTTTTGAAAAAGGAGCGGATTTTTGGCTTGCTCAGCGGGTAAGTAGACCAGCGAAATTTTCGGGGAACTGCCTTCCTCACGGCGCAGACTTGCCCAGAATGCTGCATCGATCATGGCTTCGATAACCGGCGTCGGGGGAACCGGCGCGAGTTGGCTGGTTGTTCCCTTTTCGGCGGCTTTGCCAAAATGTTGCGCAAAATGGTTTTCGACCGCCCGTGCAACTGCCTGGGCGGCCTGATACGTTGTGGTTGGGGTAGTTTGTGAAATCATACGACGGGACTTACACAAAAAATACCCTTAAAACCGCCGGATGGTTCCTCAAGAAAGTAAATAAATGAGACCGGACTAGTGAGAACAAACGGTAAGCTGTGATTTTAAGGCAGTTAAAGCCTTGTAGAGAAGATTGGCAACTGATTGCCGGTTAATAGCCATTAAATCAGCTATTTGCTCGTTATCAAACCCCTGGTAATACTTCAGAAAAACAACCTCCTGCTGCCGTTTTGGGAGGTAGTAAATGGCCTGCTGCAGGCGTTTCTGACTCTCTGATTCATGCTCGTTCAGAACAATTTCTTTTTCTACGGTATATCCGTCTGACAACTGAAAGACGTCATCTTCATCAATGGGGGCATGGACCAGCTTTTTTCGCCGCAATTCCTGAAAGAGCTGGTTGCGGAGCGCTTTCAGCAAATAAATGGCGATGTACTGAATAGCGATTGATCGACGCTTTTCCCAGATATTGATGAACAGATCCTGAATGCTGTCCTTAATAAATTCAGCATCGGTGGTGAAGTTGCCTGCGTAACGATACAGAACCCGGTACTGAGACTCGGCCAGCTGACAAAACGCTGATTTATCGCCGTTCTGCGCCCGTGCCCAGAGCTCCAGAAGGTAGTGATTATCTGCAATTATTTGCTGACGCCGATTCAGGTTACTTGCCGTTTAGTAGTGATAAGACAAACAAATCTACTAAAATACCTGAATCATAAAACGATTTATTGCAAATATTGCAGAATTAAAATTGCAAACATTGCAAATAAACGGTTGTATTTAGGCGCGAAGGCGAAAATAAAATTTGGAAAATCGTAGAGACGCAACATCTTGCGTCTCATCACCCGTCAGGTAGATTAGTAGAAAAAACGTAAAACTGGCATAAAAACGAGACGCAAAATATTGCGTCTCTACGAAGGGAACACAACAGGCTTGTAGAATGGATTACTGCCGTCCGGGCAGGTCTGCCCGGAATACTTCCAGATTTCCCTGATCCTGAAGGGTAACGTAAACCGTTCGGTTGTCTTTGCCGCCGAAGGTCACGTTGGTTGGTTTTTTGCCGGTCAGTTCAATCTCCCGGAGCAGTTTGCCTTGAGGCGACACCCGGGCAACGGTGCCTTTGTCGTACCGTGCGATGTACAGGTTACCGGCCTTGTCGCAGCGCATACCATCCATCCCGAAATCAGGGAATTTGATCAGCAGGCGTTTGTTGCTGACCGCGCCCGACGGCGACAGGTCATAGGCCCACACATTGCGCTGGACGGATTCGTTGACATACAGCGTTTTATTGTCCGTACTTACCTCTATACCATTAGTCGTGCCCATGTCTGCTTCCAGTAATGTTACTGTTCCGTCGGGGTCGATGCGCCAGATATTGCCGGTGTTTTCCTTCCAGTTCGGGTCACTGGCATACAACCGGCCTTTATCATCAATGGCAATGTCGTTCGGCTGATTCATGCGGCTTTCGTGCGCAAAAACCGTAACTGATTTTGTGCCCTTTTTGATGCGGAGGATATTATGCTTCGGGTAATCGGCAATGAACATATCACCCGCTTTATTGAACCGGATGCCGTTACCGACACTGCCGGCCGGTAATTCAACAAACAGACTGGCCTTCCCTGCCGGAGTAACCTGACCAATGGTGCCTTCTTTGGCAAAATTGACGGCATAAATGGTTCCGGCCTTATCGACGGCCGGTCCTTCGACACCATTGGTAAAGCCGTTGGCCGGCGTGAATACCCGCGCTTTGAAAAGAGCAGGGTCAGGGGCCGAGGCTGTCAGGAAAAGGCCGGTTGCCAGGGCAGTCGTGCAAAGAGTGGTTACGCGTGAAAAAAAGTGCATGTATGTGAATGAGTAATTCGGTCAGTTAGCAAAGGTAATGGATCGCGCATTACCAGGTACGTTTCTCCATGTAGGCGTCAAGCTCAGCGCGTTTCATCGGTAATTCACCCGGATTGGTATCAAGCCACTTCAGAAAATCGGTTTTGATGACGTCGGTCCATTGGTTGTCAATCTGCCCCGGCGTGTATTTTCCGGATTTGAGCATCGCACGGCTGAATTTGTCGCGGAGGGCAATGAATTCGGCGGTGAGAATCACCTTTTCGGCCATGTGGGCCGGAATAAACACCACGCCCTGGCTTTTGGCGAGTACCAGGTCACCCGGCATCACAATGGCTTTACCGATGCGGATCGGGGTATTGAGACCCATCAGGACCACGTCTTTCAGAAACGTCGGGTCCCAGTCGCGGACGTAGGCGTTGAAGCCCTTGATGTTTTTCAGCCCTTCCAGATCGCGGGCGGCGGCATCGAAAATAACGCCTGTACCGGTTTTGGCAAAAATAGAGTTCCCCAGATTATCGCCGATCAGGGTACCGTCGGTCAGTTTTCCCATCCCGTCGGCAACGTACACATCACCTTTGGTAAGCTGGTCGATCGGCCAGGCGTTGGTGTTGCCGATACGCCCCTGTTTTTTGCCGCGTTCCCGGATGCTTTTTTCCACATCCGGCCGGCTGGGCAGGTACATGGCGGTCAGGGCGCGGCCGACAATGGGCTCGTCCTCGTGAATGATTTTCCAGCCCCGCTCGAACTGGCAGGTGTAGCCTTCGTTGTTGAGCACCTGCCAGGCTTCTTCAATGCCGATGTTCCGGGCGCGGCGCAGCAGATCGTCGGGCACTTTCGGACGCCCGTCCGGAAACCGTTCGCCTTTCCATTCGGCGGTCAGATAAGTCAGTTCGTCTTTGGGGATGGTTTGGGCCAAGACGGGACTGAAAGCCGGAAGGCCGAGGGCCAGACAAACAGCAAGGATTCGGAACGTGTAATGCACGGGCTAACAAACAGGTAAAGGTTAATGAATGGGCTACCGGCAGCATCGGCGCGGGAACCGCAAAAGCGGCTTTTGTCCTGCTAAGACGATGCTTATCCGTAAAAGACAGAACAGTCACAAAGCTATCTATTCCGGACCTGACGCTCCGGCTCAGAACTTAACATAAATTGGCCGGGCGATGCCGTTGAGGTCGTAAACGATTCGGCCGTTGCGGATGGTCATTTCGCAACTAAACCGCCGGGTGCCTGTGATCTTCCGGCCGGTATAGTCGAAGAAGCCGAACACACCCTCATCGCGGACGGAGAACGTACTTTTTTCCAGATTCAGAATGGCGACATCAGCCTCACTGCCTA
Organism: uncultured Arsenicibacter sp.; assembly: GCF_945952095.1. Lineage (GTDB taxonomy): Bacteria > Bacteroidota > Bacteroidia > Cytophagales > Spirosomataceae > Arsenicibacter. The sequence goes on from NZ_CAMFHL010000345.1 coordinate 5,441, forward strand.
CCGACAACGATCCGAGGGCCGGCCGGTTAATGGCCTGAGCAGGTGCCCAGGTACTGGCCCGGATGACGTCATGGAGCGGCATCCCCATCGCCATAAACTTCGACATCACGTTGAGCATGTCCTTCATGGCATTGTTCATGCTGCCCGTATGTATATCGGTGCTGATCGTATTCGGAAAAAAGCCTTGTTCCAGCGCCGGAATCGCCTGCGAGAACGCAAAACTGATTCCCCCGTAACCCACGTCGAATACGATCCCACGGCGGCGGGCCTCCAGTACAAACGGCTTTACCTGCTGACTGGCCACATCCACAATGGCTTCGCGGGTCCGCAGCTGCCCGAAACAGTGGGTGAACAGATCGCCGGGACGCAGGTGATCCAGCAGTAAATCTGCCAGGGACAGCATCGGCGTACTCCCCCCGAAATCAATCATGACCGGCAGCCGGGCCAGCTTGCCGGCCTCCACCACCCGCTCTGTCGGTGTCCAGTTGTGGCCGTTGAAGTGGGCCAGTTTGAAGCCAACGACCTGATCAGGAAACTGAGCGGCCATGTCGGCGGCTGGTTTGGGGTCCATAT
>NZ_CAMFHL010000346.1 GCF_945952095.1 uncultured Arsenicibacter sp.
GGAATTACGACGCCAAACCCTTTCCCTCTAACGGCATTATTGCTAAAACTGCCCACGGGGTTGTGCTGGTGGATAGCGGCTGGGACGTCCTCAACGATACGGATCAGACCCGGCAGGTGCTCGAATGGGTAGATAAAAACCTGCATATGCCGGTGAAGCTCTGCATCGTTACCCATTTTCACGACGATCGTGTGGGTGGCATCGGATTGTTGCGCAAAGCCGGCATACGGGTAATCAGCACACCGCTGACCGCCGACAAATCAGTTAAACAAGGCTATGAACGTCCTGAAGGTATTTTGCCGAGTGATACCACCTTTGTGGTCGGCAAACTTCCGATCCGCTGCATTTTTCCGGGTGAAGGTCATACCAGCGACAATATCGTTGTCTGGTTCCCTACCGAAAAGACACTGCATGGAGGCTGCTTCGTAAAAAGCTATGCCGCCTTCGGTCTGGGTAATGTTGCTGATGCCAACGTAAATGCATGGGCGAACTCACTAAGAAACCTGCAGACGCTTATTCCTGCCCCAAAATACATTGTTCCGGGGCATCAGGAGTGGGACAAGAATACATCCCTGGAACACACCATTCGGTTGCTGGAGGTAAAGAAATAAAAAAAGCCCCGGCCTGAATCAGACCGGAGCGTGGGTGCTACGGGAGTAAAAAAATTAACGGAATGCTCTCGTAAAGAAATAGTTGATACCGAACTTAACACGCCCGCCCCGGTTGCGTCCGGCCAGCGGGTTGCTACGATCATAGTAATTGCTTTCCAGCGCAATTTCGCCGCTCAGGTTCCGGGTGGCCAGAAAACCTACCCCTGCTTCTAGGTTAATGCTGTTAAATTTCGCCTTATCACCTTCACCTATGTTGCTGGCATATTCGCGGCCGAGGTTATAACCGGCCCCCAAAAAGCTGTGAATCCGTGTGCGGAACGGATAATACCGGGCAAATAACCCGACCTGCCGCGAGCGGTAGCTTGTGGCTAACCGGCGATCGAACCCGCCGCGCAGACCGGCTACAAAACCGGGCTGAAAGAAATAACCGATCCGCGGATTCAGCGTCAGGTAGGTTCCGCTGCCGGCTCCGATGCCGAAGCCCAGCGCTCCGCCGACGAATACACTGCCTTTCTGAAACCATTCGAGTTCGTTCCGGCGCTGATAGGCAATGCTTTTCTGTGCCTCATCGCGTGCTTCATTTTCGACGCGGTTCACGCTCCGGCGAACATCTTCGCGGGTGCGTTCGTCAATAATCGGGCGATTTTCGCGTGTGGAACTTGTATCGTTCGTTGATTGTGCCATTCCCGCGGATGCCAACGTAGTCAGCATACCCGCAATCATCAGTAGTTGTTTCATAATCGTTGTCGTAATATATGGAATAACGATTATGTCAGGATTAGGTTTGTGATCAGGGCGGTTTTGTGTGGCCGGAAGGGTGGGGAAGTATAGTAGAGCAGGGTGAAAATCAGTGGATGCCGGGGTGTAAAAGGGGCGGCTGTAAATAAAAAGGGCGGCTATAAACGATATGGCTGTAAATAAAAAGGGCGGCTATGAATGATATGGCTGTAAATAAAAAGGGCGGCTATGAATGATATGGCTGTAAATAAAAAGGGCGGCTATGAACGATATGGCTGTAAATAAAAAGGGCGGCCACGTGGGGCCGCCCCTACCGGTAATCCTATTCTGCTCTCTTTAATTCTTCGATCAGGGCACTGATTTGCTCGGCCGATGTTGCCGGGAAATTGGCGATCCGGATTTGTGATTCTTTGAATTTGCCATAACCGCTGCCGACAATCATGCCTGATTTTTTGACGGCGGCAATGACATCGGCCGAAGGTTTCGTGGTATTGGCCACGACCACAGTTTGTGACCGGTGACGCTCTTCTTCCACAAACGGCTGATAACCATCGCTTAGCTCCAGAAAACGATAGAGTGCCTTTGCCTTCTCTTCGGTTTGTTTCCGGATGGTCTCAATGCCAATCTTGTTCAGGTCTTCAGCCACCTTACCTAACACGTAAATAAACAGCACGTTCGGCGTGGCGGGTGTCTCAAATGTTTTGTACAGTTTCCAGAGCGTTGGCAGGTTGTGGTGCGCACCGATGGTCAGTGAATCGTAGCGCTGCAACCGCTCAGCCTTTTCCAGACAGGCTTCGCCGGCAATCCAGACGCCCAGGCCAGCCGGCATACCGAACGCTTTCTGTACCGAGAAAAAGGCCGAGTCGATAAGGCCGAAATCCAGATCCGGATAGGGAGCCGAGGACACCATATCGACGCAGAACAATTTCTGACTGTATTTTTTCTTCAACCGGTGAATGTCAGTTGTACGCATCTGTACCCCCGACGATGTTTCGTTGTGCGTAATTGCTACCAGCTCCGCGTATTCCGGCACCTCCGTTTCGGCGAAGTCGAACCCTTTGCCAAATGGTTTTTCCAGCAGATGCGTGAACTTGTGCAGTGACTGTGCATAGTCGTAAAACTTACGCGAAAACGAGCCGTTGACCATGTGAAAGCTTTCGTGCTCAACGCAGTTAAGCAGCACCCGCTCCCACACTTCCGAGGCTGACCCCATAAAGAAAATACCGTGGCTCGACGGGATATTCAGCAAAATCCGCAGCTGTTCATCGGTGAACCGATAAATGTCGCGGAATTTCTGACTCCGATGAGAGATCGAGCCAATCTGCTCATCCAATGCCGTTTGTAGATGTTGATGAACCGTCGGATACAGCTCTGCCGGACCGGGAGTGAAGTAAAGTGATTTCATTTAAAGAGTGAAAGAATGAAAGAGTGAAAGAGCGAAACACACTTCCGCTCTTTCACTCTTCCGCTCTTTAATATAAAAGTCTGAACTTAATCGTGTTGTCGATGGCTTTCAGCTCCTCAACCACTTCGTCTGAGTAGTTTTTGGCGATATCCGTGATTACATAGCCGATATCTTCGGTTGTTTTCAGATACTGACCGCGGATATTGATGTTGTACTTGGCAAAAATGTTGTTCATTCTGGCCAGAATACCCGGCATGTTCGCGTGAATGTGAAGCAACCGGTGCGAATCCTTCAGCAGTGGCAATTGCAGCTCAGGGAAGTTTACGCTGCCGTAGGTACTGCCGTTGTTGATGTATTCGAGGAGTTTCGCCGGCACAAAGTTACCGATGTTTTCCTGGGCTTCTTCGGTACTGCCACCGATATGCGGCGTCAGGATTACGTTTGGCAGCCCACGCAGTTCGTTGATAAATGCTTCGGCGTTGGTTTTCGGCTCGTACGGGAATACGTCGATGCCGGCACCGCCAACCTGGCCCGACTTTATCGCCTCAACCAGGGCAGGGATGTCGACAATATGTCCCCGCGACAGGTTCAGGAACAGAACCCCTTTTTTCATCAGGCTGAACTCACGGGCACCGATCAGATTTTTATTAGTTTTACGGCCATCGGTATGCAGGCTGATGATATCGGCAATGGCCAACAGCTCATCCAGCGACTTGCATTTGCGGGCATTTCCCAGCGACAGCTTATCAACCACATCGTAGAAATACACTTCCATACCCAGCGCTTCGGCAACGACCGACAACTGCGTACCAATATTGCCGTAACCAACGAGACCCAGTTTTTTACCCCGTACCTCGAAGCTGTTTGCGGCTGATTTGTCCCAGACACCGGCATGCATCTGATTACTCTTCGTGACCACATTCCGGATCAGCATGATGATTTCGCCGATCGCCAGCTCAACTACTGAGCGCGTATTGCTGTAGGGTGCGTTGAAGACCGCAATACCCCGTTCAGTACACGCCTGCAGATCGATCTGGTTAGTACCGATGCAGAATGCACCGATAGTCATCAGTTTGTTCGCGCTTTCCAGTACGCGGCGCGTTACCATTGTTTTTGACCGGATACCCAGGATGTGCACACCCTGAATGGCTTCGATCAGCTCGTCTTCGTCAAGGGCTCCTTTACGCAGCTCAACCTGAAACCCTTCCTGTTCAAACAGTTGGAGAGCAACAGGGTGTACGTTTTCGAGCAAGAGAACTTTAATCCGGCTTTTCGGATAGGATAAACTACGGCTCAATTTATTATCGTATAAAAAGTCATCGAGCGACGGAGCGATGTGGTCGGCTTTTTCAACCACGCTTGGCCGTAGAACGTTTTCGGTGAATGCATAAAACTTATTGGCCAGACCCGCCTCACGGATTTCATAGTCCGTATAGCCATCGCCGATGACATAGATATCGCCGTCGAGCTTCATATCGCGGATCAGCTTTACCTTACCTTTATCCATAGCCAGCGGGTTATTGCAATCGCAGCCGATGATGTTACCGCTTTCATCATAGGTAAAGGTATTGGCAAACACATGCTCTTCCTTAATACCCAACGCCGTTACGATCGGTACGATAAACTCTTTAAAACCGCTCGAAACGATAAAGATCTGCTCAGCATTTTCGGCCAGGAAAACCCGGTTACGCTGAAACGAATCGGAGACTTTTGTCATCAGCGTTTCGATCAGGGCCGGTAAATGATCCCGATGGGCGTTCAACAGGTTAAGCCGTAATTCGAGCGACTGAGCAAGGGAGATTTCGCCGGCCATACCCCGATCGGTAATGGTTTTGATCTGATCCAGCACATCGTCGCGGTCCGGGCGGCCAATCAGAGAGATTTCGCCCAACACGTCAAGGGCTTCAACCTTAGTAAAGGTGCTGTCAAAATCAATGACAAAATAGGTCTGTTCGAGCTGTTTGGTAAGCATAGGTATTTCTGATTGTATTCTCCTGATACTCGGTTTTTCAGGAAAATCGTGTTAGCTGTCCTGCGAAAGGAACGCCAACGCTCTTTGTTCTGACCAGTATGTTCCCTGAATATCGGAGCCGGACGGAAACCCGCAGTGGCCACCTTGCTCAGGAAACTCCATAAATACATTGGGTAGTTCCCGTGCCATCGCTTCCGGAAAACATTCGGGAGCCAGCATCGGGTCATTTTTAGCATTGATGAGAAGCGTCGGGATTTGAATTGAGCGCAAAAACTGAATAGCACTATTGCGCGCATAATACTCACTGGCATCCCGAAAGCCATGTAACGGAGCCGTATAACGGTCGTCGAAGTCTGCAAAGGTACGGATTCGGCGGTAATGTTTTGAGGAAATCTCCGCCGGGAACAGCTTTTCTTTTTCTACAACCTTCTCCTTCAGGTGCCGGAGAAACCGCCGTAGATAAATCCGTGAAAAGCCACGGTTAAGCATTTCACAACTGGCCGCCAGGTCAATCGGCGCGGAGAACGCAATGGCCTTTTCAACGGCTTCAGGCAGGGCTGCTCCCCGTTCGCCGACGTATTTTAGTGTCAGATTACCACCCAGGCTGTACCCGATCAGCGAAATCCGGCGGTAGCCTTGCTGCATGGCATGCCGTACAATAAAGTCAAGGTCTTCCGTAGCACCGGAATGGTAAAAACGGGGAAGCCGGTTCATTTCACCGCTGCATGACCGGAAATTCCAGGCCAGGCCGTCGAAGCCGTGCTGCGTCAGATGCCGGACCATGCCGGTAATATACTGACGGGTCGAATCCCCCTCCAGGCCGTGCGACAAAATCACCAGCGGCCGCTTGCCTTCTGTCCTCAGCGCACTCCCCTCAGCTGCCTGCCCCAAACCCTCCGCCCAGTCAAGATCAAGAAAATCCTGATCCGGTGTCTGGATTCGTTCACGCACATACGACACCGCTACCTTCCGGAAAAGCGAAGGCACAATGGTTTGCAGATGCCCGTTCCACAGGCGGGCCGGCGGCCGGTAACTTGAAGGCGCAATCAGGGGCATACCCAGCGCGGTTGATTAAGCCGCAAAGTTACGAATGTTCAACGAACCCGCGGTCTACTTTTTCAGGATCCACTGCCAGATTTCCCCATCATCCGGGTCCTGTATAGTTCCATCAAATTTAAATCCTATTTTTTTCAGAAGCCGGTTAGACGGATTCTGTTCGGGAAGCGTATGCGCCATTACGTTCCTGACTTTAGGCTGGCTTAAGGC
>NZ_CAMFHL010000347.1 GCF_945952095.1 uncultured Arsenicibacter sp.
ATGTATAAACTCATGAAAGCTTATCTCTGTGCCCTCCTGCTGTGGCCATGCCTGACACTGGCCCAATCGAAAACCCCGAATTTCCGGATTCAGGTGGTTGACAACAAGATCGACATCGGCTACGGCCTGGCCATCGGCGATGTCGACGGAGATAAGCTACCTGATATTCTGCTGGCGGATCAGAAGGACTTTGTCTGGTACAAAAACCCGGGCAATAAAAACGGCAACTGGGCCCGCTACATCATGGCGCGCAACCTGACACCGCAGGACAATGTCTGCATTGCCGCCCGCGACCTCGACGGCGACGGCAAGGTGGAAGTGGCCGTCGGTGCGGGCTGGAATCCGGCCGAGACGTCGGATACGACCAAATCGGGGGCCGTGTTTTACCTCAACCGCCCCGCCGACCCGACCCAGCAGTGGGAGGCCATCCGGCTGCCACACGAGGTGACTACTCACCGCATGCGCTGGGCCAGGCTCGGGAAAAATAACCACCAGCTCATTGTGGTTCCGCTGCACGGCCGCCACAACAAAAACGGCGAAGGAGCCGGTGTGCGCATCTGGGGCTATGAGTTTCCGAAAGACCCGCGCGGATCGTGGCCACGCCACCTCATCGACTCCACCATGCACATGACCCATAATCTTGAAGTCTGGGAAAAGGAATACCTCCCGCACCCGGCCATCATCGTCGGTGGAAAAGAAGGAACAGCTGTCTATGCGTGGCGGAATAAACAATGGAACCGCACCGACAGCAACGACGACTATTTCAAAGGCGAGGGCGTCGGCGAGGTTAAAATCTATGACGAGGGCATTGCCGCCATCATGCCCATGCACGGCAACCAGCTCAAATTTATTCCGACCCTGCACGACGACGATGCCGATGCGCCGCTGATTGAAATGGACGACGATTCTACCTTTCAGGCGCCGACGCAGATTACCGACAAACTCAGTCAGGGGCACGCGCTCGTTTGCGGCGATTTCCTGAAAATGGAGCGCGACCAGATTATCGTGGGCTGGCGAAACCCGAACGCCGCACAGCAGGTCGGTGTCCGGATCTTTGTGCCGCAGCCCGATGGCCGCTGGATTGAACAGGTGCTGAACGACAGTGTCCGGATGGCGTGCGAAGACCTGCAGGCCGCTGATCTGGACGGCGACGGTGACCTGGACCTGATTGCGTCCGGCCGCGCCACCCTCAATGTACTTATCTACTGGAACGAAAATTAGCCGCGGCTACTCCCTGTATTCTTTAGTTTTTTGGCCGTAAAGTCCAAAAAACACCCGCATGGCTTTACTTAAGTATGCAAGCATACTACCTTTATGGTTTATGCTTTCCCGGTATGGCTACATTTTATTCGAAGCGGGATCTCCGTTTCCATTTATACGAAGTACAACAAGCGGAAACCCTGCTGCGCTACCCTTACTTTAGGGATCACAGCCGCGAGTCGTTCGACATGGTACTCGACGCGGCCGATCAAATTGCCGTGAAGCTGCTGCATCCCCTGCTGACCGACATGGACCGCGCCGAGCCGCAACTGACCGACGGCAAAATCAGGGTGCATCCGGGCATGAAAGCCATCGTGCAGCAGTTCGGGGCTGATGGCTGGATTAACGCTACGTTCAGCTATGACGAGGGCGGGCAGCAATTGCCGGTAACCATCCAGAACAGCGCCGGTTTTATCTTCCAGGCCGCGAATTATTCAGCCAGTGTCTATCCGTTTCTGACCACCGGAGCCGCCAACCTCATCCGTACCTTCGGGTCGCGGGCGCTCATCGACGCCTATACGCCCCGCATGTATGCCGGCGAATGGCAGGGTACCATGGCGCTGACCGAACCGGGTGCGGGCAGTTCACTTTCCGACATTACCACCTCCGCGACACCAACCGGTCAGGAAGGCGTGTATCACATCCGGGGCGAAAAAATCTTTATCTCCTGCGGCGACCATGATGCCTGCCACAATGTGGTGCACCTTATGCTGGCGCGCATCAGCGGTGCACCAGCCGGCGTCAAGGGTATTTCACTGTTTATGGTGCCGCAGCAACGCATCGGTGCCAATCAGCAGCTGGAACCGAACGATGTGCTGACGGCCGGTGTCTATCACAAAATGGGCTACAAGGGCGCGCCGATTGCCCATCTTAGCATGGGCAGTAACGGCAACTGCGAAGGCTATCTGGTCGGTGAGCCAAATAAAGGGCTTTCCTACATGTTTCAGATGATGAACGAAGCCCGCGTAGGCGTCGGCATGAACGCAACGGCCATCGGTACGGCCGCGTATTATGCATCGCTCGCCTATGCCGGTCAGCGGCCGCAGGGACGCCGGATTACGGAAAAGGACCCTGCCCTGCCGCAAACGCTCATCATCAACCATGCCGATGTCAAACGGCTGCTGTTGTTCCAGAAATCAGTTGTTGAGGGCTCCCTGTCGTTGCTGTTGTATTGCAGCTACCTCGCTGACCTTGCCCATGTCGAAACGGGCGAAGCCAGGGACAATGCCCTGCTCCTGCTCGACCTGCTGACCCCGGTTGCCAAGTCGTATCCGTCCGAAATGTGCTGCCTGACGACCTCGGCGGCGGTTCAGATTCTGGGCGGGGCAGGCTATACGACCGACTTCCCTGTTGAACAATATTACCGCGAAGCACGGATTCACCCGATTCACGAAGGGACCACGGCCATTCACGGGCTGGACCTGCTGGGGCGGAAAATCAGTCTGCAACACGGAAAAGCGGCACAGCTTTATTTTGAGGCCGTGATGACAACCATCGCGGAAGCGCAGCAAATACCGGCCCTGCAATCCCTCGCCGATACGCTGAACGTGGTATGCGGGCGCGTCCGGCAGCTGACCGGTCAGTTGCTCGGTCAGGCACGGGAAAATCCGGAAGCATTTCTGGCCGATGCCACCCTGTATCTGGAACTGTTCGGCCTCGTAACCATCAGCTGGCGATGGCTGCAACAGGCCATCACGGCCAGTCAGGCGCTGGCCAACGCCCATGCTGCCGATCAGCCGTTTTATCAGGGCAAGATCATGACCGCCCGTTATTTTTTCGACTATGAACTGATTAAAACCGATGCATTGATACAGCGTCTCAGCGCGCCGGCACGCGTTACGCTGGAGATGCAACCCGACTGGTTCTGATTTTATATACGTTATCCTTACAACATGGAAACCCTGTTCCTTACTGACCGTCTGCAAACGCTGCTGCCCAAGATAAAGGCATTCGTTGAGCAGGAGCTTTACCCCCTCGAAACACCCGACAACCTGACGCATAACTTTTCGGCGGTTGAGCCGGTCCTGCAACAAAAACGGCAGCTGGTAAAACAGGCCGGTTTGTGGGGGCTTCACCTGCCGGAAGAAGACGGTGGCCTCGGCCTGACCCTGTGTGAGTTCGGGCAGATTAGTGAGATTCTGGCGAAAAGCCCGTTCGGGCATTTTGTGTTTAACACGCAGGCTCCCGACATCGGCAACACCGAACTCATGCACAAATACGCTCCCGCCCACCTGAAGGAAGCCTACCTGCATCCGCTCATGGACGGACAGATCCGGAGTTGTTTCAGCATGACCGAACCCGAGTTTGCCGGCTCAAACCCAACCATGATGGGTACAACCGCCGTAAAAGACGGCAATGCGTACATCATCAACGGCCACAAGTGGTTTACCAGCTCTGCCGACGGTGCGGCGTTTGCCATCGTGATGGCCGTGACCAATCCGGAGGCGGCCCCCCATAAACGCGCCAGCCAGATTCTGGTGCCGATGGATACGCCGGGCGTGCAGTTTATCCGCAACATCCCGGTGATGGGTCATGCCGGCGACAGCTGGGCCAGCCATGCCGAACTGCGCTATGAAAACGTGCGGGTGCCGCAAGCCAACCTGATCGGGCCGGAAGGGGCCGGTTTTCTGCTGGCGCAGGAGCGCCTTGGCCCCGGCCGCATTCACCACTGCATGCGGTTTATCGGCATCGCCGAGCGGAGTTTTGAGCTGATGTGTCAGTATGCCGTGAGCCGCCGGTTGTCGGAAGACAAACTACTGGGCGACATGCAGTTTATTCAGGGATTCATTGCCGAAAGCCGCGCCGAGATTGATGCTGCCCGCCTGCTGGTGCTCCGCACGGCCAAACACATCGACGAACTGGGCGCCGCCGCTGTCAGGGGCGAAATTTCGATGATCAAGTTCTTCACGGCCAACATGATGCTGCGCGTTGTCGACCGCGCCATCCAGACCCACGGCGCACTTGGCATGACCAGCGATATTCTGCTGGCATTCTGGTATTCGCACGAGCGGGCCGCCCGTATCTACGACGGTGCCGATGAGGTGCACAAAATGGCGCTGGCGAAAACCATCCTGAAACAGTTTAAAGCACCAAACCCGTAAATCAACACCATGCTTTCTGTGGATCAACCCGTGTCGGTCCGGACGGGCGAAGAACTCGATACCAGCCGGCTGAATCAGTACCTGGCTCAGGTAAACCCGACGATCGGGCCGGTCGTGTCGGTAGCGCAGTTTCCGGGCGGCTACTCCAACCTGACGTATTTTCTGCGCGCTGATGCGACGGAATACGTGCTGCGAAGACCACCAGCCGGGGCTAAAGCCATCAAGGGCGGGCACGACATGGGCCGCGAGTTCCGGATTCTGTCAGCCCTGCAACAGACGGGCTACCATAAAATACCGGCGCCCTTACTCTATTGCGACGATGAGGCCGTACTGGGTTATCCGTTTTACATCATGGAGCGGGTCGAAGGGGTTATTCTGCGGGCGCATCAGGCACGGCAGCTGGCCCAAACGCTGACGGCCGATACCATGCGCCACTTGTCGGAGGCACTCTGCGACAACCTCGCCGAACTGCACGCGATTGACATTGAGGCGACGGGACTGATTCAGATCGGGAAACCGGACGGCTATGTACAACGGCAGGTCGAGGGATGGTACAAACGCTATCAGGCCGCCCAAACAGACGAAATCGCCGTAATGGACGAACTGGCGCACTGGCTACAGCAGCACGTACCGGCCGGACAGGCACCCACGTTGATTCACAACGATTACAAATACGACAACGTGGTACTGGATGCGCAGAACCTGACCCACATTAAAGCCGTGCTGGACTGGGAAATGACGACGGTCGGCGATCCGCTGATGGATCTGGGCACCACCCTCTCCTACTGGGCCGAAGCCACCGATCAGGATTTTGAAAAGGGCTTTAACCTGTCCTGGCTCCCCGGCAATCTGACCCGTCAGGCGTTTGCCGACCGGTATGCGACGAAGAGCGGACGCGATGTGTCGGGGATTTTGTATTACTACGTATTCGGGTTGTTCAAAAACAGTGTGGTGCTCCAGCAGATTTACAGCCGCTACAAGAAAGGGCTGACCAGCGACCCGCGCTTTGCCGGGCTGCTGATGGGTGTCCGGGCCTTGTCCGACAAAGCCCGGCGCTCCCTCGATGCGCAGCAGATGCGGTAATTACCGGCCCCGGTTAATCCAGGCCAGCAACCGTTCCGCATCCTCTTTTTTAAATAATTCGGTGCCGGGGTTCATCGTAGCGGCGGATCCGCAGGCAACGCCCTGACGCACCATGTCGGCATAGGTTTTGCCCTGCGACAGCGCATAGACCATGCCCCCAACCATACTATCACCAGCCCCGACGGTACTCAGTTTTTTGACCGGCGGGGCTGGAATATGTTCATAACCATCTTTCGTCACCAGCATGGCCCCCTGTGGTCCGAGCGATACCACGACTACTTCACAATTGCCCCGATGAATAATGTCGAGCGCGGCATCGTCAACGTCGCTCAGCTCCAGCTTGTCAGTACCCACCATTTTCGCCAGCTCACCGACGTTTGGTTTAAGTAAAAAAACGCCTTCGTTCGCGGCCGCCCGCAACGGTTCGCCGGACGTATCCAGAATAAACCGGGCGCCGAGCTTTTTCACTTCACGGGCAATCACCGCATAAAAATCAACCGGCAATCCTTCCGGCATGCTGCCGCTGGCCACTACATAGG
>NZ_CAMFHL010000348.1 GCF_945952095.1 uncultured Arsenicibacter sp.
CAGTCCCGGTTCCGGTCCCTGTACCTCAGCCGGTGCCAGTGCCGCAGCCTGTGCCAGTCCCGGTTCCGGTCCCTGTACCTCAGCCGGTGCCAGTGCCGCAGCCTGTGCCCGTTCCGGTCCCTGTACCTCAGCCGGTGCCAGTGCCTATTCCAGTTCCTGCTCCAGTGCCGGTGCCGGTGCCGCAACCGGTGCCAGTCCCTCAGCCTGTTCCGGTACCTGTACCAGTGCCTAAGCCAGTCCCTGTACCTCAGCCGGTGCCGGTTCCGGTTCCAGTTCCTGTTCCAGTGCCACAGCCGGTACCGGTACCGGTACAGCCAACTCCATATATTTCATCATACACATTTACAGGTTTCAGCAATGGTAAGGCAAACTTTGCAATAAGTTGTAACAATGTGGTTGTAAGATGGGCGTTAACCTTCTTTACGTCATCGTGGGTACAAAGTTCAACTCCGGTTGCAAACGGGTACTCTAATCCAAACGGAACTACATTGTCTGTTAATTATCAGGCTGGAGATAAATATGCACGTATAATTGTTTACGATAGTGGCAGTGGTCAATATGCGTCAACAGCAACTTTACCATAACCTTTCAAATTAATCTCAGTTTACAGGAGGATCTTTTATTCAATCGTCAGGTAGTATGGCATTAGGTTTTATTGACAGTTCTAACCAGATCAAGGTAAAGACAGTCAATTTATCAGTTCAGATAAATAATCAGGATGATTTCATTATACCAACGGATGCCACCCAGGACAATATCCTGAGCTTGTCAGTGAACGGGGTACAGATTGCTCCGTCGAATTTTTTGGTCGGTAATGGGTCGATTAAGTTGTATGACTGGTCATACCCGGTTGAAATGACTGACCAGTTAATCCTTTCCTACCTGACTTTTGAATAAACTCTTTAAGTTAATATTAACTATTTTTTACCTATTATTCTTGTCGCTATGTTTTTAGCTAAGATTAAACAGATTGATGGCTTAAATGCCCTGCTTAACAATCTGGCCGCTACGGATCAGGACTTAAACAGCAAAGTTGGCGCGATCAGCCTTGGTGCACTCGGGCTGGAGGGCAACACGTTAAGTGTCCCTTTTCAGAAGGCGGACGGGACGACTGTAACACGGACGGTCGACCTGTCGAGTCTTGCTCTGGACATTAATGTCCAGTCGGCAACCATTGACGCCAACGGTAATTTAGTCATTACCGAAACTGATGGTCAGGCTCATACTGTCAACCTGCTGGGTTATGTGCAGTCGTATATCAATGCGAACGTTATTCCGCGCATTGAAGCGCTGGAAGACACTGTAGCCGAACATGGTACCCGCCTGACAACAGCCGAAGGGAAGATTACAACTGCTGAAGGCGCGATTGATGCACTTGAAAGCGCAGTTCAGACTTTAGACACCCAGAAGGCTAATAAGTCGGAGGTTTATACCAAGTCTGAGATTGATGCGCAGAAAGCCGCACAGGATACCGCTATCGGCCAGAAGGCGAACTCCGACGACGTTTACACTAAGGCACAAATTGATGCCAAAAATTCGCTGCAGGATACAGCGATCTCCGCTGCACAAACGGCTGCCACGAACGCACAGACGGCCGTTGATGATTTAGCGGAACGTGTAACGGCTCTGGAAGATCAGCGCTCGTTCGTATACGAAGCAGACGCCCTGAATACGTCGGCTGACGGTCAGGCAGCATCTACATTCCAGTTCCCTGCCGGCAGCAAGTATGCTACGTCTGTGCTGGTAAATGGCCTGAGTTATCCATTTGGCAGCAAGGATCAGGTTTGCTACTTATCGAAAGACAATGGTACCACAGCGGTTATGACCGATCTGGCAGGTGCAAAACTGTACTGGAACGGCAGTAAGGCAGGTGTTCAGCTGGAGGCTACAGACAAGCTGGCATTCGTTGTTATCGGCTAACATCCGGATACGGGTGTGAATACATCCTGAGATTCCGGTATCGCAAACATTTACCGGAGAATACTATACAGTGTCGACGGTAAATGTTTGTTTTATTTTGAGTTAACTTCAACTATTTACAAATATACAGTATGTCATTTCTGACAAAAGTAAAACAGATTAGTGGCCTTAATGCGCTCTTATCTGCGTTAGCTCTGGAGGATATTGCCCTTGGCGGTAAGATCGGCGGAGTTACATTAGGCGCTGTAACACTAGATGGTAATACATTACGTCTGCCTTTTACAGATGGTAGCGGTACTGTGACCACACGCACCGTCGACCTGACGGCACTGACAACCGATGTCAATATCGGTAGTACCTCGCTGACACCGGAAGGCATTCTGACGATCACGGAAACCGATGGTCAGACCCATACCATCGACCTGCTGGCGTATGTGTCGAACTACGTGACAACCAACGTTCTTCCGGGTATTGCCCAGCTGGAGACAGATGTGGCCGCTCAGGAAGTACGTCTGGATGCCGTAGAGAGCGATGTAACAGCCATTGAGGGGGACATCACAACCCTGCAAGGCAGTGTAGATGCTCTTGAAACGGGTAAGGCGGATGCGTTGGACCTGTACACAAAAGGCCAGATTGATGCCCAGGAGGTAGCTCAAAACCTTCTGATTGGCCAGAAAGCTGATGCCTCGGCGGTTTACAGCAAAACGGCTACGGACAACAAGGACACAGAACAGAACGATGCGGTTCAGGACGTTGTGGCTGATGCAGGGGCCGTGGTCTCGCAGGTCGCCGATCTGGATACTGTCGTTACTGCTTTGGAGGGCAACCGTTCGTATGTCCTGCCTGATATTGCATCGCAGGTAACAACGGCCGATGGCCAGCTGGCATCGAACTACGCATTGCCGGCCGGTGTCAAATATGCTACATCGGTACTGGTCAACGGGGTATCCTATCGGTTCGGCGCAAAAACGCAGGCCTGTTACTTCTCGAAGGATAACGGTGCTACGGCCGTCATGACCGATCTGGCAGGCGCAAAACTGTACTGGAACGGCAGCAAGGCGGGTATGGAACTGGATGCTGATGATAAAATCGCTCTTGTTGTAATCGGTAAGCTGGCGGAAGTAGTTGATGTGACGTTTATCACTACTTTCCTGTCTCCGGACTTCAGTCGTGCTCCAGGGGGTGTAGTTGTTACAATGAATAACTTCGACAATAATTTTGACGTAGTGCTTCATCTGGAACGATCTACTGAGCCGGCTGGTCCGTTTACAGAGATTCATTCGGCAGCTGTAAGTACGGGTAATGATTATCAGTATGAAGATACTGATGTTAATGATCAGACAACGTATTTCTACCGCGTTCGGGCAGTAGCGTATGGTCAGACTTCCGGCTACAGTACGGTATATCCTTCGTATGGCTTGCCGCTGTTGCGGACTTTCACGCTTTCTAATATGGATAACGTACCGGCAAATGCCAGCTTTAATGTAGCTCTGTTTGATGACGGTATGGGTGAAATCAGTCGTATGAACCTGACTTCATCGGCTGTAGATCAGCCGGTTGAGGGTTATTATCTACAGATTGATCTGAGTCAGTCATCGATTCCGATCAATACAGTTGGCAGCTGGCAGACTGATGGCTATATTCTTTCTTTTCAGAGTACCACGAATGATTTTGTTCAGTTTGTTACTCCTCAAATTGAGGATACTCTGCTTACGTACGAAATTCCGGCAGGTGTTGAAGGGCAAGCGATTTCTTTGGTTCTGCCTTAATACGTTCACTTATCGCTTCTGATTAAAAACGCCTGTCTGTTCAATTAGACAGGCGTTTCTATATTACTTCTATCGTGGCCACAACTTCATTTACTCATTGAAGTTTAGATATTTCATTTCAACTATTTTTTAGCTACATTAAATGGCATTTCTGACTAAAATCAAGCAGATCGAAGGATTAAACGCTCTGCTGCTACAATTAGCCCAAGAGGATATTGCCCTTGGCGGTAAAATCGGTGGTATTACGCTTGGTGGCGTAACTTTGGTTGGCAACGAACTGCGCTTGCCGTTTACTGACCCTACCGGTACATCGATTGTACGTTCTATTGATCTCAGTGCGCTGACAACTGATGTCAATATCGACACAACCTCGCTGACACCGGAAGGCATTCTGACGATTACAGAAACCGATGGTCAGACCCATACCATCGACCTGCTGGCGTATGTGTCGAACTACGTGACAACCAACGTTCTTCCGGGTATTGCCCAGCTGGAGACAGATGTGGCCGCTCAGGAAGTACGTCTGGATGCCGTAGAGAGCGATGTAACAGCCATTGAGGGGGACATCACAACCCTGCAAGGCAGTGTAGATGCTCTTGAAACGGGTAAGGCGGATGCGTTGGACCTGTACACAAAAGGCCAGATTGATGCCCAGGAGGTAGCTCAAAACCTTCTGATTGGCCAGAAAGCTGATGCCTCGGCGGTTTACAGCAAAACGGCTACGGACAACAAGGACACAGAACAGAACGATGCGGTTCAGGACGTTGTGGCTGATGCAGGGGCCGTGGTCTCGCAGGTCGCCGATCTGGATACTGTCGTTACTGCTTTGGAGGGCAACCGTTCGTATGTCCTGCCTGATATTGCCGCTCAGGTTACGAATGCCGATGGTCAGCTGGCAACAGCCTACACATTGCCGGCCGGCGTCAAATATGTAACATCGGTACTGGTTGACGGGGTAGCGTATTCGTTCGGAGCCAAAACACAAGTTTGTTATTTCTCAAAGGATAACGGTGCTACGGCCGTCATGACCGATCTGGCTGGCGCAAAGCTGTACTGGAACGGCAGCAAGGCGGGTATGGAACTGGATGCTGATGATATGCTGACAATCGTTGTTATTGGTAGCCTTGCAAGTACTGTTGTTTATAGCAGTGCGCAAGTTTCCCGCTTAGGTAGCTACAACCGCAGCAATTGTGCTGAGGGCAAGTCATTTGCTGCTGATTTGACTCCGCCAGTCGGCAGTCCGGCAACAATCTTTATTGCAGCCGGCAGCTATAGTTCAGTTATTAGCCAGGCCGATGCTGATGCGCAGGCCGAGGCGGCGGCGACGGCCATGGATACGCAGGCTTATGCCAATCAGTATGGCGGTTGCTCCATCGACCCGCCGCTGAGTGTCACTAACCTGTATGTTTCAGGGGGCAAAATTTATGGTGATATGATTCATACAAGTTACCAGATCACTGGCCCTGACGGGTATGTATACTCAGGTGTGCAGCGCAAACGTACAAGATATATCAACCATCAGCTAACGGGAGCAACCCCGGTCGCTCCTGGTACATATACGGTTACTGTAATGGGTGGATTATCCTGGGAGCCGTCTGTATCGGCAACAATCACAGTTCCTTAATCTTATTCAGGAGTATAAAGAAAAACGCCGGTCTGACTCGACAGACCGGCGTTTTTGTCTTTGAAAAGGCTTTGGCACAAACTTCGTTTGAGAATTAAGGTTTAGATTATTTAATTTCAACTATTAATTAACTATTTATGGAGGCGACCAGCAATGAAACTAATACCAAAAACACTTCACAAGTGGCGGCTCAAATGATACTGGAGCAGATGGAAAATCAGAAATTCACGCCTTTTGAGCAGGCGGCAATTGTGATGGAACTACGGAGCCTGATTCGGGAGAAGGCAGAAGCAGCCGCAAAGAGTTATGCAGACCTGGCTAAAACGCTGTAAGATGAAATTCAGTCTGGATAACATGAGCGGGAAGGTGGACCGGACGGAGCCGGAAAGCCCAGAGCCGGTTTCTGTACAGGATGAAACAGCTTCTCTACAGAAAGAACCGCAGCCGGCTAATTACTATCGGTACGCGCAATTAGGCCGCTGGCTGATATTATCATTCCTCGGATTGTACATCATTGCTCAGTATACAGCTGAGACAACTGCCCAGCTAAATATTGGGCAGATCGTATTCAATAATAGTTTGTCGCAATTATGGACGGCATCATACCGGCTCATTTTTGTGCTTTCGTTCGGGCTAATCCTATGGTCAATCTTAGAC
>NZ_CAMFHL010000349.1 GCF_945952095.1 uncultured Arsenicibacter sp.
CTGGGCTTCTTCCAGCCGGCGCAGCCGTGCCCGGTTCAGCAACCAGGCCGATACCGCTCCTGCCAGCAACAGCAGCAGCGCCGCACCCGCCAGAATTACTTTCCGCTGCCAGGCCGCCAGTTCTTTTTCGCGGGTAAGCGCCGATACCCGGGCTTTCTGGTCTTTCAGCTGTCCGGCAAACTGCGCGGCGGTCGCCTTACGGGTTACGTCTTCATTGACCAGGCTATCGCGGTAGGTATAAAACAATGTCTGGTACCGGTATGCCTGGTCAAACTGGTTCCGGCCGGCATAGTAGGCGGCCAACGCCTCGCTGGCATCGCGGATCAGGTCTTTCTGGCGGGTGCGCATGGCGACCTCAAACCCCTGTCTGCCGTAAAAAAGGGCACTATCGGGCCGGTTCAGGCGGCGATATACACTACTGAGTGTTGATGAGATTTCAGCGGTCCACCAGTCATTTTCATCCTGACGGGCTTTTATAAGGCCGCGCGTTCCGTGGGCAACGGCCGCGCGGTACTGACCCATCGCGGCATAAATCGCCGTCAGCCGCGAATCAAAAATGGTATTGGTTGTTTCCGGATAATCGCTCTTCCGGACCGTCACGGCTTCGGTAAACGCCCGTAGTGCCTGCGGGTATTGCCCGAGTGCCTCGTAGGCCGTCCCAAGTGATGACAAGGCATAATATTCCACATTCCGGCCTTCTGCCCCGCCCTGCTGCCGGCTGACGTTCAGCGCCTGCTTCAGCACCGATACAGCCTGCTTATGGTCGTTCAGCACCGTATACAAATGCCCCATAGCGCGCAGCGGGAACAACTGACATGCCAGACAGCCGATGGCCTGTGCACGCCGGAGCGCCTGTATATTCCATTCAAGCGCCGCCGGATAGTTGCCATCCACCATTTCGTAGTCCAGTGCCAGCAAGCGTTCACTATCAGCCATCAACCGCTGGTCGTTCAGGCTCGTTGCGAGTGCCAATGCTTTCCGGTCATAGTCAAACGCCTTTTTCTTATCGGTATTACTCATCCGGAGCGCGGCAGCAAGGCCGGTAAGCTGTGTGATGGTCTGCTCTTTATTGCCGGCCGACTCCGATAACCGTACCGCTTCTTCCAGCCAGGCAAACCCCTGTCTTGCCTTATCAGCAGCGGCCGGATTATTCCGGTTCATGGAATACTGCAGCATCCCGCGCGTATACAAGGCCTTGGCTTCACCTTGTGTGTAGGCCAGTTTACGGGACAAGGTCAGCGCTTCGGAAGCCAGCGAGTCGTACTGATTTATCGGTAATCCCCAGATATTAGTCAGGTCATTCAGCCGGTTAACCCGGAATGTATCCGCCTCTTTATGGCTGCGGAGAACCCGCCAAAGGCTGTCAATAGTCGCCTTCTGCGCCATACTGAGGTGGCTTAGCCCCGCTAACAAACAAAACAGTACTGTTTTTTTCATACCAGTTAAGTAAATCGATTAAAGAGAAGTTGCCAGGCCGACCACCAGTTGCAGGGAGGTCCCCTGTCCGGCGCGGGAAGCCACCGTCAGCTGTCCGTCCATCGCCTCAGCCCGTCGTTTCATACCTTGTTGTCCGTTCCGTATGCTCACTGCTTCGGTATCAAAGCCCTTCCCGTTGTCGTCGATCCGGACAACAAGCCGGTCATGCTGCTTGTCAAACCGGACAGTCGCTTCCGTGGCATCGGCATACTTCACTAAATTATTAATTGCCTCCTTACTAATCAAATATAGATTCCGGCGTACGTCCATCGGTACCGGCAGCAACTCCAGCGACGGATCAGCATCGAACGTAAACGCAATCCCTTTCGATTCCATGAGCGGCCGGGCATACTCCCGCAGGCGCTGGATGATCCGTTCCAGCGAGTCGTTCCCGGGATTGATGGTCCAGATGATTTCGTCGATCGACTCCAGAATCTGCCGGGCATCGGTATAGATTTTCTGCACCATGTGCCGGGCCGTTTCGGGGCGGTTTTCGCTCAGCAACCGGTCGGTATGCCCGCTGAGCAGCGAAATACTGCTGAGAGTACTGCCTACCTCGTCGTGCAGATCCTGCGCAATCTGCTGCCGGAGCGCATGGGCCTCTTCCAGACGACGCAACCGTGAGCGGTTCAGCAACCAGGCCGATACCGCCCCCGCCAGCAACAGCAGTAAGATGGCTCCGGTCAGTATAGCTGTGATGCGTAGTTTAGTCTGAGCCGATTCGGCGCGTAACAGGTTCAGCTGGTTTTCCTTTTTGGCCGTTTCATACTTCGTCGTCAGCTCTTGTGTGTGGCGGGCGGCCTGCACGTTGAAAAGGGAATCATTCAGGAGCGCCGTCTGGTGTTCATACCGGTAGGCGAGTTCGTACCGGCCACTCTGCTGATAAAAACCGGCAAGGGTTTGCATCCGCTTCCGGGTTTCGTCAGCGTCGCCGATCTGGCGGGCAATATGCAGCGCCTTCAACAGATTAGTCTCGGCAAGAGCGTATTGCCTGAGCGCCTGATACGCCTGACCGGCAATCCAGTAAACAGCCCCTAACTGATCTTTCAGCGAATCGCTGCGGCAGATTTTTTCCGATCGTTTCAGAAACGAAAGGGCCTGCTGATAATGGCCGAGTGCCAGCTGTACACGGCCAATATTGGTCAGCACGTCCGACAAAGGGCCGCGCGCGCCATTTCGTTCGGCCACAGGAAGGGCATTCTGATAGTGGATGAGCGCCTTCGGAAAATCAGGCGTTGCTGATTCGCTCAGGGCATCTCCCATGTGATTTTCGGCTAACACCCGCATGCGCGGTTCCGGCTCCAGGCGCGAAGCATCCAGTGCCTTCTGATAGTACGTCAGGGCCTGCGCCGGCTTATTCATCACCTTGAGCACATTGCCGACGCCGAGGTAGGCGGGCGTAATCCGGTAGGTAACATGCTGTTCTTCGGCAAGCCGTATGGCAGACAGGTAGTACCGGAGTGACTGTTTATAGTTATGACACGCAAAATAAAGTACGCCCGTCAGGCTAAGAACCATTGGCCGGTGCCGAACCGGAATCCGGTCCGGGTACGCCTGTTCGAGTTCACGGGCCTTCTGCACATAAGCGAGTGCTTTAGCCGGCTGATCCTGATAATATAAGCTGAGGCCACGGTTATAATACATATGGTGCCGGCCGGCCGGGTAATCAAGCTGCTCCGATAAACGCTCCGTTTCCCGGAAAACTGAATCCGCCCGCTTAAAGCCGGAAACCTGGAGCAGTTGCCATCCATACCGGTTCTGGGTATCTACATAGGCCGTATCACGGGCACTCCCCCTCAGTTGGGCGGCCAGTGAATCAAGCCGTTTGGCAGACTGACCCATCACACCGGAAAGGCCCATAAAAAAGGCTGGTATCAACCAACCCGGACATCCGAAGAATCTAGCGCGCATAAGCTGATACAGGTCTTAGTCCTAATGTACGATACATACGATAAATCAGCAACAGGCTATTTATAAAGCGTACGGTTCTTTATTTTACCGGCATTATGAACAAATTTGTTACCGGAAACACCGGACCGGAACCTACCTCGCCCGCACCGGCGACCGGGACTTCATATCTATTCTTACCTATCCTGCCCTGAATATCTGAACTTCCCGTACCTTTGTGGGTTTAAACAAGGATATGACACAAACCGCACGTGATATAAGCTATGCCCTGCGCCAAGGCCAGTTAGTAGCCATCGCCGACGAAACCGGATGGTCCATTGCGGCCGACCCGATCAATGATAAAGCTGTTGAGCAACTGATGGCTATTCAGCAGGAAACCGGCACCGACCTGTCGCTGGTGATCCAGCATGCCGATCAGCTGGTGATGTACGTCGCCAAACTTCCTGACATTGCCTGGGAACTGGTAGACTTTTCGGAAAAACCGCTGATTGTCATTTTTGAGAAAGGCAAAAACATTTCGCAGAAAGCGGATCCGGAAGCACCGATTGCCATCCGGAAGGCACTGAATCCGGAAATACAGCGCCTCATCGGCGGGTTTGGCCGTGGTTTACTGACGCTTTCCTTTGGCAAAACACAGCTTCCGAAAGTAGCCGAAACAGCCGTCAGCGGTCATTTCGGTGTACTGCCGAACAAAGTTCACCTGCCCCGCATCCTGAAACTGGGCGCAACGGGCGAAATTGAGTTTATCAGAAAATAGTGGTCCATCCGGAGCCGCAGACCGGTTCCGGGCAGCTGCCCCGCAGGCAGTCTGTCAGCGACCAACAGTACGTATGAATTTTTCAGAAACCTTACAGACAAATCCTATCTTCGGTCTCGTTGCCCGGCAAGCCCATCAATTGAATGTGCGGGCCTACGTGATCGGCGGATTCGTACGGGATTTGCTGCTGAAGCGACCTTCTAAGGATATAGATATTGTCTGTCTTGGCAGCGGCATCGACCTTGCCGAAGCCGTCGGACGGGAAGCGGGCGTTCCCGTTTCGGTCTTTAAAAACTTTGGTACAGCCATGCTCAAAACCAGCCTGACCGATGAACATGACATCTGGGAGGTTGAGTTTGTCGGTGCCCGTAAAGAATCCTACCGCGCCGAATCGCGGAAACCGATTGTGGAAGACGGTTCGCTGGAAGATGATCAGAACCGCCGCGATTTCACCATCAACGCCATGGGCATCAGCCTGAATCAGGCCGATTTCGGCGAGCTGGTCGACCCCTTCGACGGGCTGGCTGATCTCCGCCGGAAGCTGATTAAAACCCCGCTGGACCCCGATATTACGTTTTCCGACGATCCGCTGCGGATGATGCGCGCCATCCGGTTTGCCTCCCAGCTGAACTTCGACATTGATCCCGACACGTTCGATGCCATTATCCGGATGAACGAGCGGATTGACATTGTGTCGAAGGAACGGATTACCGATGAGCTGAACAAGATTATTCTGTCGCCAAAACCGTCATACGGCTTCCGGTTGCTGGATGCAGCCGGCCTGCTACAGCGTTTTTTCCCTGATTTTGTTGCCCTCAAAGGGGCCGAATTTATGGAAGGCAAAGGGCACAAGGATAATTTCTTCCATACCCTGCAGGTGCTCGACAACGTTGCCGCCCGCTCCAACGACCTGTGGCTGCGCTGGGCGGCGGTGCTGCACGACATTGCCAAACCCGCCACCAAACGCTTCGATCAGCGGGTAGGCTGGACGTTCCACGGCCACGAAGACCTCGGCGCGCGGATGACACCGGCCATTTTCCGGAACCTGAAACTGCCGCTGAACGAAAAAATGCGGTTTGTGCAGAAACTCGTCAAGCTCCACCTCCGCCCGATTGCGCTGGTAAAAGAGCAGATTACCGATTCGGCGCTGCGCCGGTTGCTGTTCGATGCGGGTGAAGATCTGGAAGCCCTTATGATCCTCTGCCGCGCCGACATTACGTCCAAAAATCACGAAAAGGTGCAGAAACACCTCCGGAATTTTGAGCGCGTTGAGAAAAAGCTCCACGATCTGGAAGAGCGGGATAAACTCCGGAATTTCCAGCCGGTCATTACCGGTGAACTAATCATGGAGACGTTCGGCCTGCAACCGTCCCGCGAAGTCGGCGAGATCAAAGTCATTATCCGAGAAGCTATCCTGGACGGGAAAGTGGCCAATACGATGGAAGATGCCTTCCCGTTTATGCTTGAGATCGGGCGGCAGCACGGATTTTCTCCGGTGAAGTAACAACACTCATAACTAGTAAAAGGGCCCCTGACGTTAATCCGGGGCCCTTTTACTAGTTATACGTCCATCCGGATCAGGCAAACGTATCTGCCATCAGGCTAGAGAACCATTTCAGCATCTCCTCATAATTATCTTTATCAGCCCCCGCCGATTCGGTCACGCCGCTGCCGGTTGCGACCATCGTTCCGCTCACCGGATCGTATTTAAACCCAACCGACAGCCACGATGCTGTGGTGCTGGTAATAGGCGTATAGC
>NZ_CAMFHL010000350.1 GCF_945952095.1 uncultured Arsenicibacter sp.
CGGCCAGCGTCTGTTGTATGCCTTTCCTGTATATATTCCGGCCGGCGGGGTTTGTCGGGCAGATAGGTTCTGATTTGTGCCGGACCCAGATACAGGAACTGCGAATACCGTATTCCGGCAACCACTGCCATTGTTGTTGTCAGTGTAATTTCATCTTCCGCGAATACAGCGGCTTCTAGCCCTTGTTCGGAAGCAAGGCGGACCGGGTTGAGATTGGATACCGATCCCGGTGTCAGCGTATTAGGTAATAAGCTGTAATACGTAGCCTGCAAGCCGGCTGATACCCGATGATGACGGGTTTGGTATACCAGTTCTGCCTTACCGGTTTTAGATAAAATCTCCGCCTGCAGCCGGAAGGCATTCCCTGAATCAGGAACGCTTGTGGCTGACCTGTAACGCGACAGGACGCCCGTCAGGCTAAGATTCAGCCGGTTGTTAACCGCAAACAACCATTTTAATGAGCCATTGGTTGTCTGATAATCGAAGCCTGTCCGGGTAGCAGCAACATCAACAGACAGTAAGGAGTCCGATGAAAACAGCAGGTTATCGTTACTGGCGTATACTGATGCATAAAACGTATTCCGTTCATCGGGCAGGTATTTAACCTTTGTGGTCACATCGTAAAAATGTGCTTTCGTATCACGGATGTTAAACGGGGCCAGCCGGAACAGAAAGCTGTTCACAGCTAACCGGGCATCTGCCAGAAACGTTAGCTTACGGGTGCCGGCCGGCCCTTCAATACCCAGTCGGTTTGAGACAAACCCAACACCGCCGCTGAGTCGTAGTTTTTCGGCATCAGGCTCTTTGGTACGAACATCCAGTACTGCCGACGTCCGGCCGCCGTAACGGGCCGGTAAACTACCTTTCTGAAGCGTTACATCACGTACCGCGTCAGGATTAAATACGGAGAAAAATCCCATCAGGTGCGATGAATTATAGATCGGCATGTCGTCCAGCAGCACCAGATTCTGATCAATACTTCCTCCTCTGACATTTATACCCGTTGCCCCTTCACCAACCGTCGTAACACCCGGCAGCATCAGCAGGCTCTTTACAACGTCAACTTCTCCCAGCAAGGCAGGCATTTTAACCAGATTCCGGATCGGTAGCTGTGTTACCCCCAACGCAACCTGTTTCACCTGCTGATCCGGTGCATCCGTCCGAACGGTCACTTCTTCCAGTAACTGTGTGTCCTGACTCAGCGTGATGTTATTCAGAAACAGACTTGGCGGAAGGGTTATTTTCTGCTGAAACCGCAAATACCCTATGTGCGAAGCGGATAAGGTATACGTACCGGCCGGCAATGTTATTGAGTAAAATCCTTCCCTGTCGGTAGTGACCCCTTGCCGGCGCTCCTGAATAAAAATAGTTGTTCCCGGAACCGGTTTACCGGTTTCTTTTTCGTTGACATATCCGGAAATAACCTGCGAAGGCATTGACTGAGCACCTGCCTGCGTGAATAGACATACCCCCAGCAATATATAAACTGCCTTTTCTCCTGTAAACGTCAAAACTATTATCGTATAGTTAATGAACTTTATTACAACAAGTTATACAATAAAGTCTATTAACAGACGGTCTTATCTATTTTATTGACAGAATCTTTTACAAGTGATGTTTTCATCAGCAGTTATCGTTTCCTCACCGCAGCCACCCATCAATAATTTCATAGCCAAACCGGAAAATCAGACCGAAGACTACGACCAGAAACAGCATACGGATAAATGAGCTGCCGCGAAAAATGGCGGTCCGGCTACCGATATACGAGCCCAGCATGTTGCAGGCCATCATCGGTAAGGCCAGTTCATAGGCGATGTGGTGATTCATGATGAAGAAGCTCAGCGACGAGACATCGGCCACGACATTGATGATCTTCGCCGTTGCTGACGACCGCAGAAAGTCAAAGCCAATGATACTGACAAAGCCGAACACCAGCAGGCTCCCCGTTCCCGGCCCGACAAAACCGTTGTAAAAACCAATGGCCATTCCGACCAGCAGGCTGTAATATGGCAACCGCTCCGGCGATACCCGCAGTCGTTCCTCCTGACCAAGATTTTTATTCTGATAGGTGTAAACGGCAATGGCTGTCATCAGGACGAGAATGACGGGCTTCAGTACAGCCGCACTGATCAGGCTCGAAATCTGCGCGCCGGTATACGACATGACCGCCGCCCCAACCGCTGCCCACGCAACTGCACGCCATGGAACCTCCACTTTCCGGATATACTGACTGGCCGCTACGGCCGTACCCATGAAAGACGAAAACCGGTTGGTTCCGACCACGCGCGGCACCGGAAACTGCGGAAATAAAATGAATAATACCGGAATCTGCACCAGCCCTCCTCCCCCTACCACAGCATCAATAAAACCGGCTAATAAGGAAGCGGAGCATACAATAAGAATTAAAAAACTATCTGTTTGGGTCATATGGCCCAAAATTAGCACACATGAAATTATACTTTTAGAAGAATTTGCACTTTTCGATGTTTCACGCCCCTTAGCAAATCATATTGTAGAGAAAGAGTTATCCCTTTTTTATAATTCTTTGCGTGAAACGTAGTTGGATATTTCCCGTGTACTATTGACTCATGTATCATTTTTGTCAAACTTAGGTAGTCCAACGGTTTATGTTTCACTTTAACAATCGTGGATATGAGACTGCAAATTCATGCTGTTCATTTCGCAGCCGACCAGAAGCTGCTTGAGTTCATTCAGAAAAAACTGAATAAATTAGAAACCTTCCATGACCGGATAACCGGCGGTGAAGTGTTTTTGAAATTAGAAGGTTCTGAAACCAATAAAGTAAAAGATAAAATCATCGAAGTCCGGTTACACATCCCCGGTAAAGACCTCTTTGTAACCGAGCGCGACAAGTCGTTTGAGAGCGCCACAGACCGCGTCCTTGAAGTCCTGAAGGACAAACTTGTCCGCACAAAAGAGAAGCGGAATGACTTCTCAAGTCCGGCCATTGCCGAAGCGCGTGATCGCATGGAGGTGGAAGAGACGGAAGAAATAGATGATCTCTGATTATTCCTGATCCTGAATAAAGAAGGCCGCCTTAAGTGATTAAGGCGGCCTTCTTGTTTTATTAACTCACGACGTTTTAATTAATTCAGCTTCCAGGAAGTTCAAAACTTCCTGGAAGCTGAATTAACTGAAACGCTACTAGAGATTAAACGATTCTTTGATCGCGTCGACGTAGTCCAGTTTCTCCCACGTGAACAGTTCCACTTCAAGCACCTTCGTTTCACCGTTTTGTGCGAATGACTTCTTCACAATCTGGTTCTGGCGACCCATGTGCCCGTAAGCAGCTGTTTCTGAATAAATCGGGTTACGCAGTTTCAGGCGTTTTTCGATGGCGTACGGACGCATGTCAAAAATCTTCTCGATCTTCCGGGCGATTTCGCCGTCGGTCAGGTCAACTTTCGCCGTACCGTAGGTGTCGATAAACAAACCACAAGGCTTCGCCACACCAATCGCATACGAAACCTGTACCAGCACCTGATCGCACAGACCGGCAGCTACCATGTTTTTCGCAATGTGACGGGTTGCATAGGCAGCCGAACGGTCAACTTTCGACGGATCTTTACCCGAAAACGCACCACCACCGTGAGCGCCTTTACCACCGTAAGTATCTACGATGATTTTCCGGCCGGTCAGACCCGTATCGCCGTGCGGGCCACCGATTACGAACTTGCCGGTTGGGTTAATGTAATACGTAATATCGTCGTTGAAAAGCTCCTGCAATTCTGCTTTCAGCTTCACCTTCACGCGCGGAATAACGATGTTGATCACGTCTTCGCGGATACGCTCCAGCATGGCTGCATCGTCAGCAAAGTCGTCGTGCTGTGTTGATACAACAACGGTGTCGATCCGGATAGGCCGGTGGTCGTCGCTGTATTCAATCGTTACCTGCGACTTGGCATCCGGCCGCAGATACGACATGATGTTGCTGTCGTGGTTACGGATGTATGACAGTTCCTGCAGGATTTTGTGGGCCAGATCAAGCGCCAGCGGCATGTAATTGTCCGTTTCGCGGGTGGCGAAACCAAACATCATTCCCTGATCACCGGCTCCCTGTGCGTTGGCTAATGTTTCAAAATCTTCCGTCGTTACCTGACGGTCAACGCCCTGGTTAATGTCGGCCGACTGGTCATGGATAGCCGACAGGATACCGCATGAGTTGGCTTCGAACATGTACTCGCTCTTGGTGTAACCGATTTTACGGATTACATCACGGGCGATCTTCTGTACATCCAGATACGTGTTGGTTTTAACCTCACCTGCCAATACAACCTGTCCGGTTGTTACCAGCGTTTCGCAAGCAACCTTGCTTGATGGGTCAAAAGCCATGAAATGGTCAATTAGAGCATCGGAGATCTGGTCGGCTACTTTATCAGGGTGTCCTTCAGAAACAGACTCGGACGTGAAAAGATATGGCATTAGTAGGCAAATTTGTCTGATTAATACGCAAAGGTAAATTATTTTATGTATTGCATCAGCACCCTTTCCGGTTTCTCACCCATAGTGCGGCCGGATTCCCTGTCTGTACGCTATTTATGCTGCTGTTCATAGTGCACGCGCAGCATATCTTCGCCAAAATCATTGGTTAAGTCCCTGACTACTGAATGGATATGGTTTGCCTGATTCTGGCTGTTATCGTATTCGATCAGGATCGTCGGGCCGTGAATCCGGTAGTACTGGCCCTTCCCCGGTCCGAAGCCCGGCTCACGGTCGCCTGCCCAGGCAAATACCAGCTGATCCAGCCCGGCCTGTTTGAGTTTATCCAGTTGCTGGTTCTTCAACGTCACGTGGTAATTATCGAGGTACGTCCCCAACAATTGCAGAAACGCTTTTTGCTGCGCACCGGTTAATTCGCCGTAGGGAATTCCCTCTTTCTTGTCAATACTGGCTTTCCGGGTATTGGTGGTTACGATATCACCCGGGCAACGGTCTGAGATAACAGCTTTCTTCAGTTGCTCTTCTGTAAGGGCGTTCAGTAGTTTATAGGCCAGATCGGCCTCCTGTTGCAGGATGAATTTACCTTTCTGCGGCACCTCGGCCCGGACAATGCCCGGATTGCTACCCATAAAGGCCGGTGTGAAGCCAATGATTTTCCCGTTCAGCAGCTGAAACTGAAGGGCCACATGGTGTCCGTCGATCCGGAAGCTCCACGGGGCTTTGGCCTGGTCGGGATCACCGAAGATGGTAAAATAGTAGTTTTCAGGATCGCGGTAGGTGTCGTTGGGCGGGCGGTTCTCCACAACCCGCAGGACATTTTCCAGATCAATAATGGAGGTTACTTTCTGATAACCGGTCTGGCTGAGCAGGGTCTGTAGCGCCTGCATAGCTGCCGTACGCTGCTCCGGCGTCATTTTTTTAATCGGCAGGCCTTTTCGTTCGCGGGGTACGTAAAACCAGTTATACCGTTCCTGGTCGTCAAAGGCAAATACGGCCAGTTGCCGCTGTTCGGGATTCAGCGAATGAACAAATTGCTGCACCGCCGGTGTGGTTGATTCCGAAGACCGCTTCTGTGCATACGCAGCTGAGGCGGCCAACACGAGCAGCAAACACGATATAGAAAAGGATTTCATAAGGCAAGGGGCTTTCCGGAAAAAGCAGACGCCATCAAAGATTTACCCCAGGCCTTTGATAATTGATTTTCTGACAGGATTACATGATTAACAGGATGATATTGTCTATCCTGTTAATCATGTAATCCTGTCGATAACATTGAGATGGTTACAATTCGCGGATGCGGATGTTGCGGTACCAGACTTTCTCGTCAGGGCTGTGGTTTTGCAGGGCAATTTTACCTTTGGCATGGGCCGTGGCATATGGCCAGCTGGCAAATTTGCTTTTTGCTACGTCG
>NZ_CAMFHL010000351.1 GCF_945952095.1 uncultured Arsenicibacter sp.
GTCAATACCGCTCCGGTAGTACCTGCTATGCCAATAGCGAATGTGGTACAGCCGAATTGCCTGACGTTAACAGGAACAGCAGCGATTATATCGTCATCAACAAATCAATGGTATAGCTTTACCGGTGGCGTTGATTTTCAGGAGTCTGCCCTTAAAACCGCTATTGTGCCGGGCACAAAGCTGACTATTCTGACAAAAGATAAAGAAAGTGGTTGCTTGTCAGCAGCGTTATCTGTTACCATAAGCGATCTGGCGAATTGCCCGCCGGTCGCCCGGCCGAATGCGGGGACAGTGCTGCTTGGAAGCTCGCTGACCGGTAATTTACTGACAGATGACTACGATCCGGAGGGAAGCAATTTACGGATCAGCCGGATTACTG
Organism: uncultured Arsenicibacter sp.; assembly: GCF_945952095.1. Classification (GTDB taxonomy): domain Bacteria; phylum Bacteroidota; class Bacteroidia; order Cytophagales; family Spirosomataceae; genus Arsenicibacter. The sequence continues at coordinate 380 of NZ_CAMFHL010000351.1, forward strand.
CGAACGGTATCAATTATACACTAAACAATAATGAGCCAATTTCGATCACGATACCAGGTAACGGCACCCTAACCGTTGATGGGAATGGTACGTTTACGTTCCTGCCAACACCTGCGTTTACCGGTACTGTACCTGTTATTGACTATGTCGTGAGCGATAATGCCGGCGCAACGGCCATGTCCACGTTAGCCTTGTTCGTTAATAAAATTGATTTACAGCTTATTGCCCCAATCTACGAGTGTGCATCAGGCAAACTTACCATACAAATGAAAGGCGGCGACGGATCGGCCGCTGAATGGCGTGCTTCCGGGCTGACCGACTGGACGACAAACTTATCGGCAACAATACCCGACGAGTTGAGAAGTGATCCGAAAACAATTATCCTGTACGTACGTCAATCGGGATATGTTGTGACTTATGCCTTTGATCTGGTAGCCGCCTGCGGAGATTGTTCTCCGGGGCCTGACAAACCGCTTCGTCTGAAAATACCGGTGCTGAATTGTAAAGGAAGTACTGTTTGTATAGCCACCTGCGGCGGTGACGGGTCGGCTATAACGTATAAGATTGACAATGTAAGCGAATGGAATACCGAAGCCTGTGTAATGGCAGGGGATGATCTGGTACACCGGGATCCGAAAGTCCTGTTTATCCGTGTTCGTCAGGGTACGCAGGAGCAGGTTTTTGAATATAATCTGCCGCTGATTTCGGCAGCATGTCCTGACAGTACCCGGCCCTGGAACCAGCGTATTCCGGTGGCCCCGCCACCACCGTCAACAACAACGACCATTCCCGGATCGCCAACCGGCAATACAGGGCAGCCAATGGCTTTACTGGAGCCTTTGTACAGTTGTGGTACCGGCGTGATTACGTTCCGGTATCAGGGAGGGGACGGGCAACCGGTTGAGTATATGGCGGTCGGGGTTACCGGCTGGACAACCCAGGCAATCCATCACGTAGAGGAGGCGCTCAGGCTGGAACAACCGCCGGTTCTGATTTATGCCCGGCAAGGAAGTTCTCTGGTCAGTTACCTGTTCGATCTGAAAGGATACTGCCAGAAGGCAGCCCTACCGCTACCACCACCACCCGCTACCACCAGTGCTCAGCCTGCATCACCCGTCAGCCTGACGTTGTTGCCGCCTTTATACGATTGTCAGACCGGCGGGTTGCGCTTTCAGGTGGCGGGCGGTGACAATAGCCCTATTGAATTCATGGCAGTTGGTATTACTGGCTGGACAACCCGGACGGAGCATACACTGGAGGCTGTCATCCGGGAAAGCGGGGAAACGGTCCGGATTTTTGCACGGCAGCAGGGGATTGTCAGCAGTTTACTCTGGAGCCCTGCACAGGCATGCGGGTCAGGGGGAAGGCAGGCGCAGGGGGGCAGCGGTTTGCAGGTGCAGTTGCTGGGAAACCCTGTGCTGACAAGCCATGCGGTCCTTCGGCTGACTGGTTTAAGGGCAGGTAAAGCGGTGAGGGTGCTGTGCTACGATAGTCAGGGGCGGTTCATCAGCAGTACGGTTCAGGAACCACTGACCGAATCAGTCACTATATCGGTTACATTAGGCCAAATGGCTGGTATTTATGTTATTAGCGTTTTAGCTGATGAGCAGCAGGTGCAGGTTAAGGCGGTAAAGCCGTAAAAAAACTGTAGTTTTAACCGACAATCTGCAGTTTACATAGTTATGCTGTTGGTAAAATGAATACAGGCTATGCGTATTGAACACATTCGGGAGCAGATTCATCAGCTCGTTGATGAGATAGATGATATTTATGTCCTTAACGGATTATACAGGAACCTGATGGCGGAAAAACGCCAGAAAGAAGAATACGAGCGCGATCAGGCGAAGTCGTCGGAAAAAGCCAAAGGCCGCCGGATGCGCGATGCATAAATACATGCGGCAGGAGTGAGCAACAATGTTGCCCACTCCTGTCAATTACTCAGAACGAAGACTGTTGGCCGGATTGGTTTGGGCTACACGGTACGTCCGCCAGCCGATGGTTAATCCACCGACAAGCAGCAGTATGCCCAGACAGCCGCCCAGTGTTTCTACACCAATACTGACATGATAGGCGAAGCTCATCAGAAAGGTGTACCCCAGTAACGTTCCCAGCGGAAAAGCAATGGCGCTGGCAATCAGTAACAACCGGACAAAGTCCCACGATAATAACCAGACCAGCTCACTCACTTTCGCCCCCAGCACTTTCCGGATACCGACTTCCTTGATGCGTAACGTTGTATTGTACGTTACCATCCCAAGCAGCCCCAGACACGCAATCGACAGGGCAAGTCCTACGAGTAGTGACATGAAAAAGAGGTCGTCGTTATGGCTGTGGCGCTGATCCAGATAGTCAGTATACCACTGGCCCTCAAAGGAGTCATATGGCGCCAGTTTTTTCCAGATGCGGTTAACGTCGGCCAGCACCTGCGCTTCGGCTCCGTTGGCAACCGTAAGGTTGAGGTACCGGAAACGATGAGGTTGGTATTGAATCAATAGCGGCATAATGGCCCATGCCATGGTCGCATACCGGAAATCGGCCACAACACCGGCAATCTGCACATCCGTACTGTCGTTGAGCCAGATGGTTTTACCAACCGCATCCCGGCTATCTCCCAGCTTCAACGCCTTCACCATCTCCTGATTCACCAGAACCAGCCGGCCCGACGAATCGTTATGGCTGACCGGCAGGTTCTGACCCGCTACCAGCTTCAGGCCCATAGCTGGCAGAAAACCCGCATCAGCCGAAATGCTCATCGTACCAACCGAGTCGGTAGCCGACCGGCTCCGGCGGACCATGTTGTGATCATCGCCACCGTGGTCGGCCAGCATCACCGACAACGGGGAAAGCTCTTCGACACCGGCCACTGACGTTAACTCATTGGCCAGCCGCTGATAGGGAAGGCCGCCCAACGGAATACTTAACACGCGTTCAGTGCGGAAACCGTAGTTTGAGCTGGCCATAAACCGCTGCTGCCGGATCATGGTCAGTAATCCGATCATGGCAATCATGGAAATGGAAAACTGAGCCACAATCAGGGACTTACGTAATGAAATGCCTTTGATCACTTTCAGTCCGGTATGGCTCCGGAGAACCTGTGCCGGTTCGAAAGCAGACAAAATACGGGCGGGTGCAAAACCGGCCACAAGACCAGCTACTAAGGCAAAACCGACAAAAAGACTGAAAAGTGATACATCCCAGGTTGCCCCTTTAACCAGCCACTGCTGAACAAAAGGCATCTGTGTCACAAGTTGCAGAAAGACAAACGCCAGCACCAGCGCGAGAACGGAAAGTACCACTGATTCGGCCATAAACTGGCCCATCAACTGCCAGCGAAGCGCTCCTGAAACCTTACGGATACCTACTTCCCGCGCCCGGCTCAGCGAGCGCGCCAGCGTAAGGTTCACATAGTTGAAGCCTGCCAGCAGTAAGGTCAGTAAACCAACCCCCATTTCGACGCTGAGGCCACCAATCTGCGGCTCATAGGTTGAAAAAGCCAGTTCGGTGAAGGCGGGAGAAATGCTGGTCAGCGCCTGACTCCGGAAGGTGTAGCGTTTGGCATAGGGGAATTGGGTAGTCTGGCAGATTTTAGCCGATAATCCGGCCAGAATCCGGTCGAATGTTGCGATAGGCGTGTTTGGTTTAAGGCGTACATAGGTGTAGCCACCCGTGTAATTTTTCCAGTCGTTGAGGAATTTCCGGCCACTGGCGTTAGCTCCGTTCAGCGAAATCAGCAAATCAAAGCGGAGGTGAGAATTCCGGTGCTCGTCTGCCAGCACGCCGGTAACGGTCAACGGAGCCAGATCGCTGATCAGGATGGTTTGGCCGATTGGATTGGTTTTGCCAAAAAAGCGTCTGGCTGTTTCGTTAGTCAACACAACTGTATTGGGTGCGGTGGCGGGACTGCCTGTCTGTAGGCGGAAGCCGAATAGGGAAAAGAAATCCGGATCAACGGCATAGCTTGTCGCATCCAGCCGCTTATTATTGACGTTAATGTCACCGTATACCCGCGTAAACCGGGTCATTTTTTCGATAAACGGATAGTCGCGGGTAAGCAGCGGAGCAAGGGGCATCGGTGACGTTGCAAAGGCTGTCAGGTTGCTGCCTTTGTCTTCGACATCGGTCAACACGCGGTAGATGCGTTCGCCGTGGGGATGAAAGGTGTCGTAGGTAAATGCGGTCCGGATATGGGTAATGGCCAGTAAACAGACGGTTAGTCCCGAAGCAAGTCCGAAAATATTGATAGCGGTAAACAGACGGTGCTTCCAGAGATTCCGAAGCGCGATGGTAAAGTAAGACCGGAGCATATTTTCAGGCTATAAAGGTTTGCCGGAATAGAGCCTCAAGGAATATGCCATAAAGATAATCTGCTTGATTATCAGAAGGGTATAGGGGGTAAAAAAACGGGTGATGTCCGCACGCGGACATCACCCGTTCAGAAAGGGACAGCCCCCGGTTTAGTCGTTCAGGTAAACGCTGCCGCTGGCCGAAGAGATTTTTACCGGAATACCGCCACCGTTCAGGCGACCGGTTACCCGTGTTTTTTCAATGCTGCCGTCGAAATTACTCAGCGAGGCCGTTGACACACGGTTGCCACGCAGGTCAAGGTCCAGGCCTTTGTTGAGCGGCATCCGTACGCGGACGCTGCCCGCACTGCCGCTGAGCCGGACATAGTCGCCGAGGCGGGTGATTTCGGCCTCAATGCTGCCACCGCTGGTACTGGCATCAACGCTGCCGGCAATGCCTGTCAGGCGGACAGACCCGCCGGATGTGCCGGTTTTGAGACTGCCGTCAATATCGTTTGCCTGAACACTGCCGCCACTGGTATGGGCATCGATCTGGCCTTTCAGGTTGGTCATCCGTACCGAACCACCCGACGTTGTCAGGTGCATATCCCCCGTCGATTCGCTGGCCGTGATCGACCCGCCCGAGGTTCTCATGTCGATGCGTTCGCCGCTGCGGCCCGAGCGGCAGTTGGCCATCGTGATGCTCCCGCCCGATGTCCGGCCGTTGATATTACCCTCAATGGTGTTAATGTTGAGGCTGCCGCCGCTGGTAGCAAAGTTTTGCTGGCCGGTCAGGTTTGCCAGCCGGATGCTGCCGCCTGATGTCCGCAGATCGGTGTTCATGTTGCGGGGCGTATATACTTTGAATGAGATACTGACGCCGTTTTTCCAGCTCCAGTTGCCGTCCTGATTTTTACGCTTTGCCGTTGCAATGATTGTTCCGCCCTGAGCATCGAGCGTAATGTCATACTCTTTCAGGCGTTCGGCAATTTCGTCTTTCGAGAGTTCGTCTTTGCCAAACCAGTTGTTGGGCCGCACATACATTTCAACTTTTGTTTCGGCCGACTGACCCCCTTCAACAGAGATGCTTCCGCCTGACGTTTCAACCCGCAGGTTTGTCAGATTGCCCTTGAATGACTTAACCTGATACGGCGGAAGATTATCATCCGTTCCGGTAAACGAGGATAACGTG
>NZ_CAMFHL010000352.1 GCF_945952095.1 uncultured Arsenicibacter sp.
GGGATATTCGACAGAATCGACTTTTTCTTACCGCGCTCCTTCAGAGGCACAGGCGGTCCGCCCGCGGTCGTTAAGGCCGACGGTTGTGTGGTTTGCGACCAGACCGGTAGGCTAACCAGTAAACAAGACGCTAAAAAGGTCAGATGAATAATTTTATGCATAGTCGCAGGCACGGCGCATGAAACTGATTCCTGAGGGCGGCACTCCGCCGGAAGTTTCTTAGTTTTGCAACGCCGTGACGTTGTGATTTATTTTACAAAAATAATGCCTGACTTCGAATAAGTTGTCAGCACACCGGCAGACTACTGCCATTGATTTTCAGCCATCGTGGAACAACAAGCAAAAATTTATGTAGCCGGTCATCGGGGGATGGTAGGCTCTGCACTGGTCCGGAAACTAAAGACCGCCGGTTACGAAAACATCATTATGCGTACCTCGTCGGAACTGGATCTGCGGAATCAGGAAGCGGTTAACGAATTCTTCGCTGCCGAGACCCCTGACTACGTATTTCTGGCCGCTGCGAAGGTAGGTGGTATTCTGGCTAACAATACGTACCGGGGCGAGTTTCTGTACGATAACCTGATGATTGAAGCCAATATCATCCATGCTGCTTACCGGAACGGAGTTAAAAAGCTGATGTTTCTGGGCTCGTCCTGTATTTATCCGAAAATGGCACCGCAGCCGCTGAAAGAAGAGTATCTGCTGAGCGGATTTCTGGAGGCGACCAACGAACCCTATGCCATTGCCAAAATTGCGGGCATCAAGCTGTGTGAAGCTTACCGCAGCCAATACGGGTCGAACTTTATTTCGGCAATGCCGACGAACCTCTACGGCCCGAATGATAACTACGATCTGCAGGGCTCGCACGTGTTGCCGGCACTGATCCGGAAGTTTCATGAGGCCAAAATCAATGACCAGCCAACGGTTGAGGTGTGGGGTAGTGGCTCGCCGCGCCGCGAATTCCTGCACGCCGACGACCTGGCCGATGCCTGTTTCTTTCTGATGCAGAACTACGACGGTGAGCAGTTTGTAAACATCGGAACGGGCGAGGATGTGACCATCCGCGAACTGGCTGAAATGGTGAAAGACGCCGTTGGTTTTGCCGGTGAAATCCGCTGGAATACCGAAAAGCCGGATGGCACACCGCGCAAACTGATGGATGTTTCCCGCCTGCACGACATGGGATGGCGGCACACAACCGACCTGAAAGAAGGTATCGAAAAGACGTATCAGGACTTTCTGGCCAACGTCGAATTATACGTTGAATAATGGAACCCGTACGGGCGACCCCACGTGGTCGCCCATTACCTATTAATAAACAGGGCGACCGCGTACAACAGGGCGACCGCGTATAACAGGGCGACCACGTATAACAGGGCGATCACGTATAACAGGGTAACCGCGTACAACAGGTCGGCCGCATACAACAGGGCGACCACGTACAACAGGGCGACCGCGTATAACAGGGCGACTACGTATAACAGGGCGACCACATGGGGTCGCCCCTACAGGGTTTTGGCGGGGTTGCCGAATACGGTTTTGCTTGCCGCTACGTTTTCAACCACTACTGATCCGGCGCCGATCCGGGCGTTTTTTCCGATCGTTACACCCGCCACAAGAACGGCTCCCGTGCCGATAAAGGCACCGTCTTCAATCGTTACGCCGCTGTTAATGACACAACCGGTTCCGATGTGAACATAGTCGCCGACGGTAGTGCCGGCGTCAATGATCGTACCTGCCTGAAGAATGCAGTGATTGCCGACGGTTACAGTTGGGTTCAGCACCACGCGCGCCGCAATCAGGTTGCCGTGACCGATGCCCGACGAACTGGCCAGCAACGCTGTGTCATGAATGGCATTCACCGGCTGTACTTTCCGGCGCTCATTGAGCATCTTTACTAATTGTTTACGCACACGGTTGTCGGCAATGGCAACACAAGCCTCGCATTTCTGGCCGATCAGCTTCAGGTAGCCGTCATCATCCGTATCGCCAAGTACCGAAATATCACCGAACTCCTGTCCGCGCAGCTTCTGATCATCATCTAACAGGCCATATACCACGACATTGTTGCGCTGAAAAATGTCCAGCGCCGTTTGCCCAAGGGTACCGGCCCCAAATATCAAAACGGGATTTTCCATAGATAAAAAAACACAATCACTCTGTAGTGTACAATACCGTAGATCGGCCAAAAACGTTCACCGGCGACCGAAGGAGTTGATTATTAGCAATTTCATAATAGTGCCATAAAACGCGGGTAATGTGCAGTATGTATTTTCGGACATGAAACCAAAACGGCATTTTCGCACCATTGTGCTCTCCGATATTCACCTCGGTACGTCAGGTTCGAAGGCAAAGGAAGTTACAGAATTTCTGAAAACATACTCTTGCCAGAAACTGATCCTGAACGGAGACATTATTGATGGCTGGCAGCTGAAGCAATACGGTGCATGGAAAAAAAAGCATACCGCCTTTTTCCGGACCGTACTGAAGCAAATTGTCCGCTACGATACTAAAGTCATTTACCTGCGGGGAAATCACGATGACTTTCTGGATCAGATCATGCCGCTGCGGCTCGGAAAAAACTTCTCGATCCGGAAGGATTATGTGCTTCAATCGGGGGATAAACTGTTCTATGTCACCCACGGCGATGTCTTTGACTCCATTACCTCGCACATGAAGTGGCTGGCCCACCTCGGCGATATCGGCTATACCTTTCTGCTCTGGATCAACAAACTTTACAATGGCTACCGGACCTGGCGCGGGTTGCCCTATTATTCCTTATCGCAGGAGATCAAAAAGCGGTTTAAGCAGGCCGTTAACTACATTTCTGACTTTGAAATCAAACTGACCGAACTGGCCAAAGCCCGCAACTGCGACGGCGTTATCTGCGGCCACATCCACCAGCCCGCCATTCATAACTATACCAACGGGATGATTTACATGAACTCCGGCGACTGGGTTGAAACGCTGAGTGCGCTGGTAGAGGATTACGACGGCAACTGGAATCTGATCTATTACACGGCCGATCAGGAAGAAAAAAGCCCCGGAACGGTTCCTGCCCTCAACCTGACATTTGAAAAACCTGCCATAATCCCTAATTTGGCCATTTAACAAAGAGTGAAAGAGCGGAAGTGATAAAGAGCGGTAACGCCACACCTTCACTCTTCCGCTCTTTCACTCTTTACCATACATGCGTATTCTATTCTTAGTGCAGGGCGAGGGGCGGGGGCACATGACACAGGCGCTGGCGCTGGCGCAGATCGTGCAGGCAGCCGGTCACGACCTCGTGGGTGGTTTGGTCGGGGTGACGCAGGGACGGCCGGTCCCCGCTTTTTTTGCCGATGCCTTTCCGGCTCCCATTGAGGCAGTAAACAGCCCCGCACTTATATTTGATAAAAAAACAAACGAGCTGAAAGTCGGTACGTCGGTGCTGAATTCGCTTAAGAAAAGCAAGGTCTACTTCAGCAGTCTGCGGCAGATCCGCGATGCCATCCGGCGGCACCGCCCCGACGTGGTAGTGAATTTTTACGAAATTCTGGGCGGGCTGGCCTATGCCCGCTACCGGTTCAAGGTGCCGGTTGTGACCGTAGCGCACCAGTACCTGGCCTTTCATCCTGCGTTTCCGTTTCCGCCGGATAAACCACTGGACAAACAGGCGTTTCTGCTCTTGTCGCGCATCAACGCATGGGGTGCCCGGTTGAAACTCGCCCTGTCGTTTGATGAACTGCCTGACGTTCCGGCTGAGCAGCTGAAAGTAGTGCCGCCGTTGCTGCGGCAGGAGGTGCTCGACCGCACACCCACCACCGAACCGTATCTGCTGGCGTATGTGACGCAGCCGGGTCTGCGAATGCAGGTGGAAGAAGCTCATCGCCGGCGTCCCGATGTACCGCTGCGTTTTTTCCATTCGGGCGTGACCGAACCGGAGCAGGTTGTCGATGATACGCTCACGCTCCATGCCATCGACGGCAAACGGTTCCTAGATGTGATGCAGCATTGCCGCGCGGTAGTGACAACGGCGGGTTTTGAGTCGGTATGCGAGGCGTTCTACCTCGGTAAGCCCGTGCTGATGATTCCGCAGCCCAACCATTACGAGCAGGAAGGCAATGCGCTCGATGGGCAGCGTGTGGGCGTGGGCATCGCCTCCGACAGTTTTGACCTGGACCGGCTGATGACCTACCTCCCTAACCATGATCCGGCCGCCAATGCGCGCTTCCGGCAGTGGCACAGCCGCTGCGCTGAGCTGTTTCTGGGGGCGCTGGAAGGCGTGGTCAGGAAAAACTAAATCGTCCCTCTTTTCTTGGTATCTTTAGGGGTTTCTTTCGCAACAAACCCCAATATGAAACACATTCTTCCGCTTTTGCTGATGGCGGGCAGCGTCTGTGCCCAGCCACCGGCCAAACGTCCGATCAATCCTTCTGACGTGGCCCGTTTACAGACGATCAGTGACCCGCAGGTGTCGCCCGATGGCAATTGGGTGGCTTTTGTACAGTCGTCGGTCGATGTGAGCAAAGACAAACGTAATGCCGACCTCTGGATGATCAGCTGGGACGGTAAGGAATCGGTACAGCTTACCAACAGCCCTGACGGTGAATCAACGCCGCGCTGGAGTCCCGACGGCCGTTATCTGTCGTTTACGTCGTCGCGGAACGGGAGCAGCGCCAGCCAGCTGTGGCTGCTTGACCGGCGGGGTGGTGAAGGCAAAAAACTGACCGACCTGAAGGGCGAGCTGGAAGAATACGAATGGGCGCCCGACGGCAAACGGATTGCCCTGGTGATTCGCGACAAGGACTATTCGGATTCGGCGAAGACCAAAATCCGGACCCCCTATGTCATGGACCGATACCAGTTTAAACAGGATATTCAGGGTTATCTCGACCGGCGCGCGGCCCACTTGTTCCTGTTCGACGTTGAGAAAAAAACGCTCGATACACTCACAAAAGGCATTTACGATGAATCATCGCCGGTCTGGTCGCCCGATGGCAAGCAGCTGGCGTTTGTGAGCAACCGCACCGCTGATCCCGACAAAAACGAAAATGCCGATATCTACGTGATTGCCGCCCAAAAAGGCGCTGCCATGCGGCAACTGACAACGTGGGCGGGCCGCGACGGAAATCCGGTCTGGAGCCCCGACGGCACGCAGATTGCCTATACCCGTTCGACGGCATCGACCAGCTTTATCATGTACGATCAGGCAGTGCTGGCGGTGGTGCCGGTGCAGGGCGGCGAACCGCGTTTGCTGTCACTGGCCCTTGACCGGCCGGTGCGCAATCCGCGGTGGTCGGCCGATGGCAAGACCATTCAGGTGCTGGTCGATGATGACCGCCGGACGTATGTCGGGGCCTATGCCCTCGCCGACGGTAAGCTGAGCGTCGTGGCCGGTGGTGACCGTGCGTTCAGTGATCTGGAGCGCCATCCGAAAGGCTATTGGGCCACGCTGATGAGCGAGCCGCAACTGCCAACCGAAATTTACGCGGTCGAAGGAACTACGGTCCGGCGGCTGACAAAGGTACAGGATGAATTTGTGGCACCGCTGGCACTGGCAACGGTTGAAGGCTATACCTCACGCAGCAAAGATGGCACACAGGTGTCCAACCTGCTGTTTAAACCTGCAAATGCGGTGGCAGGACAAAAATTACCCGCTATCTTCTTTATCCACGGCGGTCTCGTCGCGCAGGACAGCTACGGGTTCGACTTATCGCGGC
>NZ_CAMFHL010000353.1 GCF_945952095.1 uncultured Arsenicibacter sp.
ACCGCCCCGTTTCAGGGTTCCCTGCACCCGCCAGGCAAACTGATTGTCCTTGCCGAGGGTATTTTCGGTCTGTCCCGACACAACGCCCTGCCGCCCGTTCGTAAAACCAACCATGTTGAGTTCGCCGTGCTGCCCGTGAGTAGCCGGTAACGGTGCAGGCTCAACCAGAATAACGCCGCCGATGGCATCGGAGCCATACCGTACACCCGACGCTCCTTTTACTAATGATACACGGCTGGCAATAAACGGGTCAATTTCGGGCGCGTGTTCAGAGCCCCACTGCTGCCCCTCCTGCCGGATGCCGTTGTTCAGAATCAGAATGCGGTTGCTGTGAAATCCGTGAATGACCGGTTTAGCAATGGCAGAGCCGGTCTGGAGTGTGGTTACGCCCGGCAGTTTTTTCAGCGCCTCGCCCAGCGACTGCCCGCGCGTCTGGTCAAGTTCCCTGCCTGCCAGCACCTGGACGGCCTGGCTGCTTAATGCCGCTGTCTTCTGGGCCGTTACATTCACATCGTGCAGGTGAACGGCGTCTTCGTCCAGTAAAAAATCCTGACTGCGGGACGATTCATGTTCAATGGTGAGCGTCTGCCGGATTTCCTTATAGCCCAGAATCCGGGCCAGCAAGGTGTAGCGTTGCGGACAGAGATGGTCGATACGGTAATTGCCGCTGGTATCGGTAACGGCCCCGAGACCGGTTTCCTGAATGATCACGGTTGCGCCCGGAATCGGCTGATTACTTTCCCGGTCAATGACTTTACCTTTTATATAACAGGAACAGGGTGTCTGCGCCCATGCCGCCTACACAACCAAAAATAAGCTACCAATCAGACTAATCCAGAGACTCCGCATCCGCGTGTAAGAGAGTTTTCAATGCTTTTTTACTAACGCAACCATGTTTCAAAAAGGTTCAACCCAAGGGTTAACAAAAAAAAAGTTGTGTCTGGGCAAACTAAAGCATCTTGTTTAACGTATTACTACCAAACATTAAACAAAACAGGGAACGAGTTTTCTACATTTTGGGGCTTTTTTTCCACAGTCCACAATTTAAACTGAGATCTCAACCCTAAAACTGGCATAATTTAAGCCATTTATAAATCAACGACTTAGCTATTTTTATCAGTATTTTGGCTAAGTGAATTTAAAATTTCTGAAACTGGTTGGATTTTTGTTTAATTGATGTATAAATTTGGTTCAACAAAAAAATATATAGATCCATGACAGCGCTCGAATTCACTCAACATATCGGTAAAGTCTCGAAGTCACTACGTCCGTTTGCACTCCGCCTGACAAAAGACGTTGAAGATGCGAACGACCTGTTACAGGACACCCTGTTAAAAGCATTCACCAACCGTGACAAGTACACGGATGGTACCAATCTTAAAGCGTGGTTATACACCATCATGAAAAACACGTTCATCACGAACTACCAGCGTATGGTTCGTAAAAACACATTCATCGACACAACGGATAACCTGCATTACATCAACTCGACAGAAAGCAGCACCGACAACCTTGCGTATTCAACATTTGCGCAGGAAGATATCGCCCGTGCCGTAAGTGGTCTTGATGATACATACCGGACGCCGTTCATGATGCACTTCCGCGGTTTTAAATACCATGAGATCGCGCAACGCCTCGACATTCCTATCGGTACTGTGAAAAACCGCATTCACATTGCCCGGAAAGAGCTGAAAGATAAACTGAAGATATATGCCTATTATGGCGCCTGAACAAAGTACCGCTCAAGCGGGTTATCATCAAAAACCTTGATTGAGTAGTTTTTGGTTAAAAAAGAGGAAGGTTCCGAAAAGTTGGGTGTTTTACGCCCAACTTTTTTGGTTTTTGTAAACCAAATGTTCCTTCTTTAGTTATCAATTGTACACCTGCGCGCGTGAAAGTACGGCCATCGCCCGCAGGCCACCACTAACTAACCGTAAACTACCTACATGCCTAAACGTGTTCTGGTCATTGGTGCCGGTTTTGCCGGTCTGGCAGCCGCTACCAGTTTAGCCGATAAAGGCTATGACGTGACCATTCTCGAAAAAAACAGTACGCCGGGCGGCCGCGCCCGTGTGTTTGAAGCAAATGGCTTTGTATTCGATATGGGTCCCAGCTGGTACTGGATGCCCGATGTGTTCGAAACCTACTTTGCCCGCTTCGGCCGTAAACCCGCTGATTATTACAACCTTGTCCGGCTCGACCCGTCGTATACCGTTATTTTCGGTCCCGGCGACGCCGTTGATCTCCCCGCCGGCGTCAATAACCTACAGGCACTTTTTGATACAATTGAACCCGGCAGCGGCCAGAAACTGGCTGAGTTCCTGCGGCAGGCATCTTATAAGTACGATGTCGGTATCCATAATTTTGTCTGGAAACCAAGCCGGTCGGTCACTGAGTTTCTGAGCCTTAAACTCCTGTACGATGTCACGCGGCTCGATGTCTTCCAGTCCTTTTCGTCGCATGTGCGGAAGTTTTTCACCAATCCGAAGCTGCTGCAGCTGGTTGAATTTCCGATTCTGTTTCTGGGAGCAACCGCCGAGAACACACCGGCTATGTACAGCCTCATGAATTACGCCGAAATGACGATGGGGACCTGGTACCCGATGGGCGGCATGCATGAGATTGTGAAGGGCATGGTTAGTCTGGCCGAAGAAAAAGGGGTAAAAATTCTTTACAACCAGACTGTTCAGCGCATCGACGTCACCGGCAGCGAAGCACAACGGGTTATTACTGACGCCGGCGTGTTTGAAGCCGATGTAGTAGTGGCCGGTGCCGATTACAACCACGTTGACACCAAACTCCTCGACCAGCCGCTGCGTAACTACGATGATGCCTACTGGCAGAAGCGGGTGATGGCCCCGTCGTCGCTGCTCTTTTACCTGGGCGTTAACAAGCGGGTTCCGAAACTACAGCATCATAACCTGTTTTTCGACGAGGATTTTACGCTCCATGCACAGGAAATCTACGAGACCCCCCGCTGGCCAAGCAAGCCGCTGTTCTATGTGTCGGCCCCGTCGAAAACGGATCCGTCGGTAGCACCCGAAGGCTGCGAAAATTTATTTCTGCTGATTCCGGTCGCCCCCGACCTGAGCGACGACGAAGCCACGCGGGAAAAATACTACAACATGCTGATGGACCGGCTGGAAACCTACGTGGGCGAAGACGTTCGTAATCACGTAGTTTACAAACGCAGCTATGCCCATCAGGACTTTAAGAGCGATTACAACGCATTCCGCGGCAATGCCTATGGGCTGGCCAACACGCTGATGCAGACGGCCATTCTGAAGCCATCTTTGAAAAACAAAAAAGTTTCCAACTTGTTTTATACTGGTCAGCTGACGGTGCCGGGTCCCGGCGTCCCCCCTTCACTGATTTCGGGGCTGGTGGTTGCCGACGAAGTGGCAAAAGAATTTGCCCTTGCCTGACCGGTTGTCCCGTTGGCTATCTTTTCCTTACTTGTAACTTAGAAATACCTAACTTATTGCCAGTACCACTACCCGTACAAGCACATGATGTCATTATTCAACCAGACGGCGCTGGAATGCAGCAAACTGATTACTGAACACTACAGTACGTCGTTTACGCTGGGAATCAAAACGCTGGACCGCAAGTTCCACTTCCCGATTTATGCCATTTATGGGTTTGTCCGCTATGCCGATGAGATTGTGGATACATTCCATGATTACGATAAGAAAACGCTGCTCGAAAAGTTTAAAAGAGATGCTTATACGGCGATTGACGAACGCATCAGCCTGAATCCGGTATTACATGCCTTTCAGCTGGTTGTCAGACAATACGATATTGAGCATGAGCTGATTGAGGCCTTTCTGAAGAGCATGGAAATGGATCTGTATTTTCAGGATTACGACGCCAGCGGCTACAATGAATACATCTACGGCTCGGCCGAAGTAGTGGGCCTCATGTGCCTGCGGGTATTCTGTGAAGGCGACTCTGCCATGTATGACCGCCTGAAAGAACCGGCCCGTAAACTGGGAGCTGCTTTCCAGAAAGTAAATTTCCTGCGCGATGTCAAAAGCGACTATCAGGAGCGCGGGCGGACCTACTTTCCGGGCGTCAACTTCGATGATTTTACCTGCGATGCTAAGGAGCTGATTGAGCGCGATATCCAGAACGATTTCGATGAGGCTTACATCGGTATCATGAATCTGCCGAAAGGGGCACGCATGGGGGTTTATCTGGCCTATGTCTATTACCAGACGCTGTTCAATAAAATCAAGGCCTTGCCGGTTTCCCGCATACAGACGGAGCGGGTGCGGGTGCCTGACACGAAAAAAATTGCGCTGCTGGCCCAGACCTACCTCAAGTACCGCCTGAACGTTATTTAAATTCTGACAGGATTACAGGATTGACATGATTACGTATTAATCGCATGTCAATCCTGTAATCCTGTCCAAAAACGGTTTACGCATCTTGTAAGAACTACCGGCATTCCGGAGATTAACACCCTGATAATCCTGTAATCCTGTCAGAAAAACAGCTCAGGTCTTTTGCTCAATCGCCCATCTTGCCGAAAAACAGGTAATCCTGCCCGGATGTCTCATTTTGCTGTATCTTTGTTGTAAAATCACAACATATTGTACATGGTGGCAGAGGAGATTATATCACCGGACGAGGTAGCCAAACCCGATAGCCCTGTTTCAGGCGCGGAAAAATTCGAAGCAGTTATTGGATTGGAAGTGCACTGTCAGTTGCTGACAGAAAGCAAAATGTTTGCCGCTGATGCGAATGCGTTCGGGGCAGATCCGAACACCAATATCAGCGTCATTACCCTCGCACACCCCGGAACGCTCCCGAAAGTAAACCGCAAAGCCGTTGAATACGCCGTGCGTATGGGCTTAGCCTGCCAGTCAGAAATCACCCGACATAACGTTTTTGCCCGTAAGAATTATTTCTATCCTGACCTGCCGAAGGGTTATCAGCTCTCGCAGGATAAAGGTCCGGTTTGTGTGGGTGGCGGCATTCTGGTCAAAGTGAAGGATCCGGAGACCGGTGCGCCATACGAACGCGTGATTGAGGTTCACCATATTCACCTCGAAGAAGATGCGGGAAAATCTATCCACGATGCCGACGACTGGGCCACCTGCCTGGACTATAACCGCGCCGGTACCCCGTTGATTGAGATGGTAACCGACCCCTGCATCCGGAGCGCCGAAGAAGCCGGTGCCTACCTGACCGAAGTACGCCGGCTGGTACGCTACCTGAACATCTGCGACGGCAACATGGAAGAAGGCTCACTGCGGTGCGACGTAAACATTTCCATTCGTCCGAAAGGTGAAACCTGGCTCGGCACCAAGGTGGAAGTGAAAAACCTGAACTCGATCCGGAACGTACAGCGGGCCATTGAGGTGGAATTCCGCCGCCAGATTGAGCTGACTGAAACCGGTGGCCGGATTATTCAGGAAACCCGTACGTTTGATGCCGGCAGCGGACAGACGTTCGGCATGCGGGAAAAGGAAACGATGAACGATTACCGGTATTTCCCCGATCCTGATCTGCAACCGGTAACGATTTCAGACGAGTGGATGGCCACGATTGAGGCGACTATGCCGGTGTTGCCTGCTCAGATGTATCAGCGGTTTGTGGAACAGTACGGTCTGCCGGAATACGACGCCGCAC
>NZ_CAMFHL010000354.1 GCF_945952095.1 uncultured Arsenicibacter sp.
CGTTTCGGGTATTCTGCCGGATTGAACCAGCGTACCACGGAGTGCCCTAACAACTTGGAACCAACAGTGGGAAAATACGTAAACGACGGATCAGGATTACCGCAGGGACGAATCATTTGCCCGGTGCAGATACCGACATCGGGATGAGCATCCATAAACCCGGCCAGGCGGTGGCACAGGTCATCCAGCAACAAACAGTCATTATTCAGGAAGAAATAATACGCCGAAGCGGGATCTGCGACCTGCAACCCGAATAAATGCCCGCCCGAAAAGCCAAGATTACGGTCACTGCGGACAAGTTTGAGCCGTGGATCCGGCAGTAACGCGGTAAGCTTCTCATAATCGCTGACAGACGAGCCGTTATCGACTACAATGATTTCATAGTCAGACGTTGCACTCTGCTTTCTGACTGATTCAACACAATCCAGCGTGTGGTGGCTGGAGTTGTAGTTGATGACAACAAAGGAGATTTTCATGATAAATAGGGATGCGGCCTACTTTAGTTATGGTTAGCTTTTTTACTACGCACATAATTGCAGCATTATTGTGCCCGCCGGATAGAGTCAAAAAATGGGTTTACGGTTGGGAGGCGGGCCGGCAGAAAATAGAAAACGGGATGGAACGTTTTATTTTTTTAGTGAGGAGAGAATCAAAAAACCGTATTTTTATGTTGTCTCCATATGCAGAAACGATATTGCTTTATAGCTAAATTTCTGCCATTTTCGCAGGCTTTTTTTTAGGACTTACAAAACGCGACCGCACGAGCGGACTGCCTATTTTATGCGCCGGACAAAGGGATGAAGACCTACTACGACCTCATTGACCAGACGTTTGAATTCCCGACATTAGAATTCAACGTTGAGAACGACTCACTGTTGTTCAACAATGTACCGCTGATGGACATTGTTAAGGAATACGGTACGCCACTCAAAATCACGTATTTGCCGAAAATTACGGAGCATATTGAGCACGCTAAGCTGCTGTTCAAGAATGCCATGAAACGGCACAATTACAAGGGGAGTTATACGTACTGTTATTGCACGAAGTCATCCCATTTTCGGTTCGTGCTCGACGAGGCACTGAAGAATAACATTCATATCGAAACGTCGTCTGCCTATGATATTCCCATTATCCGGGAGCTGTATAACATGGGCAAGCTAAACCAGAATACGTATATTATCTGTAACGGCTACAAACGGCCCCTGTATACTCAGTATATCAGCGAGCTGATCAATGATGGCTATACCAACTGTATTCCGGTTCTCGATAACCTGAAAGAAATTGAAGCCTATGAGTCGGCGGTTACCGCAGAAACCGTAAACCTTGGCATACGGATTGCTACAGATGAAGAACCGAACTTTGCGTTCTATACATCACGGTTAGGCGTTCGTTACAGCGATGTCAATGAGTTATACCGGAGCAAAATTCAGCATAGTAAGAAGTTCAAGCTCAAAATGCTGCACTTCTTCATTAACACCGGTATTAAAGACAGTGCCTATTACTGGAGCGAGCTGAGCCGCTTTATGTATAAGTACTGTGAACTGCGCAAAATTTGTCCTGATCTTGATTCAATCGACATTGGGGGTGGTCTGCCGATTCAGACGTCGTTCCAGTTTAAGTACGACTATCAGGCCATGATCGATCAGATTGTTGAGAGTATTCAGTGGATCTGTAATAAAAATAACGTACCGGTTCCGCATATCTTTACCGAGTTCGGTAGCTATACAGTAGGCGAGAGTGGTGCGGTAATTTATAGTATCATTGATCAGAAGCTCCAGAACGATAAGGAGTTATGGTATATGATCGACGGGTCGTTTATTACGCAGTTGCCGGATTCGTGGGGACTCGGGCAGAAATACATCATGCTGGCGGTAAACAACTGGGACAATCCGTATCAGAAAGTCAATCTGGGTGGACTCACCTGTGATTCCCATGACTTTTATAACACGGAGGCTCACAGTGCCGACTTGTACCTGCCTATTTTTGATCAGGAGGCAGAAAACCAGTATGTAGGTTTCTTCCACACGGGTGCTTATCAGGAGTCACTGGGCGGATATGGCGGTATTCAGCACTGTCTGGTGCCGGCTCCGCAACACGTTATCGTCGATAAGGATGAGAACGGTAATTTCCGGACCCGGTTATTTGCTCCTGAGCAAAACAGCGAAGTGATGCTGAAAATACTCGGCTATAATTCAGCGGAACCAGGACCAACTGAGCTTGATGCCACCGAGGCTGCTGATGAACGGGAAGAACAGGAAGAGTTAATAGAAAAAGACTGATAACATGAAAAAGATTTTAGTTCTTGGTAGTCTTCTTGCTGTGCTGACTATGAGTGCCTGCGCCCGTAAAGGCGCGTGTCCTGCTTATGGAACAACGCAGAAGGTGACTCCGGCATCGCAGCAAACCGCTTAACGTACCGCGCCCGTCACCAGCTCAGCCGCCTCTGAAGAGAATTTTTCTTCAGAAGCGGCTGATTGTTTTGTTACTGTTCCAGCACCAGTTCAGCGGCTTTCAGTAGATCCGTAGCATGTTTGTCGGCTACCGCCGGCTGGCTCGGAATCTGGTGGTTGATATAAATTGTACGGACGCCCACCCGCTTTCCGGCCTGCATATCGCGCAGCGCATCACCGAAAATCCACGAGCTGTCGACGTCGATATTGTATTTGGCAATGGCTTTCTCCAGCATAAGCGAATCCGGCTTCCGCGTCAGCGAGCGGCTGGTATAATCCGGATGATGCGGACAATAATAAATATCGTCAATCAGGTTGCCGCAACAGTCCTGGAGGTAGCTGTGGCAGCGCATGACATCATCACGTGTGTATAGTCCTTTAGCGATGCCGGCCTGGTTGGTGACTACAATCAGCAGATAACCGGCATTTTTTAACAGACGGAGCCCTTCCGCTACGCCCGATGGGATAACCATGTCCTCTACGCGGTACACGTAATCAGAACGATCTTCATTCAGGACCCCATCTCTGTCCAGAAAAACGCACTTATTCATAGATAACGAGTAATTCCCTTAGCTTCTACTTTCTTAACTCTCTTACAAGAGTACTATTTATTATTTAAAAATTGTAATAAAAGTAAGGGTGTGAGTAAAAAAATGATTTTGTACCGGAATGAAAAAGCCCGGTTTGCAGACCGGGCTTTTTCTATACTTACTTTAATGTAGCAAGGCTTTCCTGTAAGGCTTTAATTTTAGCCTCAGCGTCGGCCAGCTTTTGCCGTTCTTTATCAACAACATCCGGCTTGGCATTGGCCACAAACCGTTCGTTTGACAGCTTTTTGAGCACTGAGTCGCGGAAACCGATTGAATACGCCAACTCTTTTTCCAGGTTAGCGGCTTCCTGTTCGGCATCGATTTCGCCGGCGATGTCAACAAAAAACTCATCACCTTTAATCACAAACGATGTGCCGTTTGCTTTGTCTGATACGAATGAAACGCCGGATACCATCGCCATTTTTGCAATCAGACTCTCAAAGCGTGCAAACCGCTCTGATGTTTCCGTTTTAATCGCCAGCGGCAACGGTGTTTTCGGACTGATCTGCTTGCTGTTCCGGATATTCCGGATATTGGTCACTACGTCGAAGAGCAGGTCAAAATCAGCCAGTAACGTATCGTCAACACCGCCTGCCTGGGGGAACGCAGCCAGACAGATTGTCTCACCTGGTTGCCGCTCACGGATTTCCTGCCAGATTTCTTCCGTAATAAACGGCATGAACGGATGTGCCAGACAAATCAGCTGTTCGAAGAAGTTGATCGTGGCGTCGTACGTTGTCCGGTCAATCGGCTGCTCAAAACCAGGCTTGATCATTTCCAGATACTGCGAACAGAAATCATCCCAGATCAGCTTGTAGATGGATTGCAGCGCATCCGAAATCCGGAATTTCTCGAAATGGTCATTTACCTCAACCAGCGTCTGGTTTAGCTTGGCTGCAAACCACTGCACCGGCAACCCGTTTGCGTCGCCATCGACAACCGACCAGCCTTTAACGAGCCGGAAGGCGTTCCAGAGCTTATTGTTAAAATTCCGGCCCTGCTCACAAAGCTTTTCGTCGAACAACAGGTCATTTCCGGCGGCCGAGCTGAACAGCATACCTGTACGCACGCCGTCGGCCCCGTACTGCTCAATCAGCACCAGCGGGTCCGGCGAATTACCGAGCTGTTTCGACATTTTACGGCCCAGCTTGTCGCGTACCATGCCCGTAAAATAGACGTTGCTGAACGGCTTCTGTCCTTTGTATTCGTAACCGGCGATAATCATCCGGGCAACCCAGAAGAAAATAATATCGAAACCGGTAACGAGCGTATTGGTCGGATAATAATACTTGATATCCGCATTATCCGGGTCTTTCAGTCCGTCGAATACCGACATTGGCCACAGCCACGAGGAGAACCACGTGTCGAGTACATCTTCGTCCTGCGTCAGGTCGGCTTCCGTCAGGGCAAATAACTGTAGCTCACGCTGTGCCTTCCGGAGCGCCTCCCGCTTGTTTTTAGCCACGATGATGGTCCCGTCCTGCATATAGAACGCCGGAATCTGCTGGCCCCACCACAGCTGCCGGCTGATACACCAGTCGTGCGGATTTTCCATCCAGGCACGGTACATATTTTTGAACTTCGGCGGTACCAGCTGAATTGTGTCATTCATGACGTTTTCGAAGGCGGGCTTCGAAATATCCTTCATTTTCAGGAACCACTGCAGCGAAAGCTTCGGCTCAATAACGGCATTGGTACGTTCCGAGAAGCCGACATTCGATTTATATTCTTCGGTTTTTACCAGGTAGCCTTTTTCTTCGAGGTCTTTCAGAATGGCTTTGCGGGCGGCAAACCGATCCATACCGACGAAAATCTGCGCTTTGTCGTTCAGGGTACCATTATCGTTCAGAATATCAATAACCGGCAGTTTGTGTTTGATGCCCAGTTCGTAGTCATTCTGATCGTGTGCAGGCGTCACTTTCAGACAGCCCGTACCGAAATCCATCGTTACGTATTCGTCCGTAATAATCGGGATCGCCCGGTTAACAAGCGGAATCAGTGCTTTTTTGCCGTGCAGGTGCTTATACCGTTCATCGTTCGGGTTAACGCAGATGGCCGCATCGGCCATGATGGTTTCCGGCCGGACGGTGGCAATGGTAATGAATTCGCCTTCGCTGCCGTCAATCGGGTACTGGATGTACGACAGCTTCTGCTGCACCTCCTTCATAATTACCTCTTCGTCGGAAACGGCCGTCAGCCCCTGCGGATCCCAGTTGACCATCCGGACGCCGCGGTAGATCTGACCTTTTTCGTACAGGTCAACGAAGACATCGATTACCGAATCATAGAGCGCCGGCTCCATGGTAAAGCGGGTCCGGTCCCAGTCACACGAAGCGCCCAGCTTCCGGAGCTGTTTCAGGATAATGCCGCCGTATTTGTGCGTCCATTCCCAGGCGTGTTCCAGAAATTTCTCACGGGTCAGGTCATGCTTGTTGATGCCCTGTTCTTTCAGCATGGCAACCACCTTGGCTTCGGTGGCAATACTGGCATGGTCGGTACCGGGCACCCAGCAGGCGTTTTTACCTTCCATCCGTGCTTTCCGGATCAGTACATCCTGAATCGTGTTGTTCAGCATGTGGCCCATGTGCAGGAC
>NZ_CAMFHL010000355.1 GCF_945952095.1 uncultured Arsenicibacter sp.
CTGTTAATGACCGAATCGGCGCGACCCACGATGCGGAAGGTACGGTAGGGTGGATCGGTCAGAAACTCAGCGACATCGTTGGTCTGCACCCGCTCAAAGTTGCTGGCGGCCGCCGTGATATGCAGACAGCCGCGCTCGTCGGTACCAATCGCTACGCCGGTAAGGGCCGTGAAGTAATCGGTTGCCTGCGGGCCGTTGAGTTGGCGGACGGCAATGTGAGAAACGGTCTCAGTCATGCCGTAGGTAGCGAAGACCGGTGCCGCAATGATTTGCAGGGCCTGTTCCAGTGCCGGGCTTGTTGCCGCCCCGCCGACCAGGATGGCTTTCATGCCGTTCAGAATCGCCAGCTGGGTGGGGTCCTGCTGGTCCAGAATCGCCTGTAACTGCAACGGCACCAGGGCTGTAAAGGCAAGCGGGGTTGCCGGATGCAGCCCATTCAGCGGGTTACCCGACGGTTCGAGAATGGTCATCGGCAGGCCAAGTTCCAGTCCGCGCACGAGCATCATTACCCCCGCAATGTACCGGATGTTGAGGCACACGAGTGCGTGATCACCGACCTGTAGCCCGAAGGTTTGGCCGGTAAGGTATGCACTCGCCTGCATCTGCGTGCGGGTAAGTGTAATCGGTTTGGGCGTACCGGTTGAGCCGGAAGTGTGCAGCACAAATGTTTCCTGTCCGCTTAGCCAGGCTTCGCAGAAGCGGATAGCTTCGGCTTCGTAAGCAGTTGCGGGAGCGGGCCATCGGGCCGGATCGGTGGGGAGAAACATACCTGACTAACTATACACCCGTACGGAGCCGGCTGTTTTGTCTGCCAGAACATTATATTTCGTCAGGGCGCGGGTGGCAGGGCTGTTTATAACTTTACCGTCGGTGTCAAATGCCGAACCGTGGTTGGCGCAGTAGAAGCGGTTGCTGGCGCTCTGGAACGTAATCAGTGTCCCTTCGTGCGTACAGGCTGACGACACGGCAATCAGCTGATCGGCCTGCGTACGGGCGATAATAACCCCGTTGTTATACACATAGCCCCCTTTCTGATTCAGATTCGCATATTTGTTGTCGTTCAGGCTGATGGTGAAGTCTACCGCACCCGCCGGTGTGGGGTCGGCTCCGTTGCTTTTGGTACAGCCTGCCAGACAGCGTGACAGCATAATGGCTCCGACACTGGTGCCTACCAGCCGGAAAAACTCGTGGCGATCCATTGTTGTTGTAGTAGCTTCCATGTGGGTAATGTATTTTTGCAGCAAGATGACTAAACCTGACGCGTTTTGCAAGTCTGTTTTTCAGGAACAGAACAAAGCACCGGTCGGGACTGTTTAGCAGTAACGTATGGAAGAAGCAAAAGTTATAAATCCTATCTCACCGGACAAGGTGACGGATTCGCCGGGTTTGCTTGAGTATGCACACACGGCCGGCAGCGCCGTAATCAAGCCGGAAGACAAAGGCAAAATCAAAGGCCGTGCCGTAACGGCTATGCGCGAACAGACTGACCTTCAGCTGGCGCAGCTCTATAAGCAAATGCAGCTTCTGGCCGAGCAGGCAACGGCGATCCGCAACCGGGTTGAAGTCTCGGAGCGTATCTACAATGCCCAGATGGGGTTTGAGCCGATTGTGGGCCAAACCTATTACTTTTACCTGCGCAAAAACGGAACCGATGTGTTGTCGATGATTGCGCCGAACGAGTGGGGCCGCAAATTCCCCTTCGAACGCTGCATGGCCACCGTCCGCATGATGGCCGACCACACCTGGGACGTATTTTATCACGAAACTGATTATACCAATGAGTGAAAGACTGGAAGAGTGAAAGAGCGATAACCTGTTCTTTCACTCTTTCGCTCTTTCATACTATCACTCTTTCTTTATGCAGAGCAAATACCCCTGGGAACCGATTAAGGAGTACCGCGAGATTAAATTTGAGTTTTTTGAAGGCGTAGCCAAAATCACCATTAACCGCCCGCACAAGCGTAACGCATTTACGCCACTGACGGTCAGGGAGATGTCGGAAGCGATGGAGCTGGCGCGGCAGGACGAGCGCGTGGGCGTGGTGATTCTGACCGGCGAAGGCCCCGACGCATTCTGTAGCGGCGGCGATCAGTCGGTGCGTGGTCACGGCGGATATATCGGCGAAGATCAGGTGCCCCGCCTGAACGTACTGGACCTGCAGATGCAGATCCGCCGGATTCCGAAGCCGGTGATTGCCATGGTGGCAGGCTATGCCATTGGTGGCGGCCATGTACTGCACGTAGTATGCGACATCTCAATTGCAGCTGAAAATGCACGTTTCGGTCAGACCGGCCCGAAAGTGGGCAGTTTTGACGGCGGTTTCGGTGCGTCGTATCTGGCACGGGTGGTTGGTCAGAAGAAAGCCCGCGAAATCTGGTATCTGTGCGATCAGTACAATGCGCAGGAAGCGCTGGATATGGGGCTGGTCAACAAGGTAGTGCCGCTCGATCAGCTGGAAGACGTGACGCTGGACTGGTGCCGGAAGATGCTGGAAAAGAGCCCGATTGCGCTCCGGATGCTGAAAGCTGCTTTCAACGCTGAGCTTGACGGACAGGCCGGTATTCAGCAGCTGGCCGGCGATGCGACGTTGCTGTATTACCTGTCAGAGGAAGCGAAAGAAGGTAAAAACGCATTCCTGGAGAAGCGGAAACCCGACTTCAGCAAATTCCCGAAATTCCCCTAGGACTATGATTTGAATGATTAAATGACTGACTATGATTATTGACTATGATTTTTTTGATTACGCAGACGAACATGGTTTTTGAGAGTCTTTTTCAATCTCTTTTAAAATCATAGTCTATCAGCGTAATCACTTTTATCACAGTCAATAATCATAGTCAGTCATTCAATCATGTTAATCACAGTCCTAGACCGTCAATGTCTTCATGTACTCAGCGTCGTTTTTGAGGCTGATCATCGACGACTCAGGATATTCTTCCTGCTCCACCAGATAATGCTTGATGTTGGTGAAGTCTTTAGCGTAAGCCAGAATTGCTTTATAGTTCACCTGACCCTTGCCCAGATCGCTTTGCGTGATCTTGTTACCCGTCCGGTTATAGTCTTTAATGTGGCATAGTTCGTAGCGCTTACCATACTTCCGAAGGTGGGCAATCGGATCCTGACCGGCGGCATCAATCCAGCACATATCCAGCTCAAACATCACGTTTTTAGGATTTGTGTTTTCCAGCAGATACTCCTGCGGCAGCTGACCATCAACCGTTTTGAACGAATAATCGTGGTTGTGGTAGCCAAATTTCAGACCTGCCTTTGTCACCTGCTCGCCGACCGTATTGAATTTTTCGGCAATCCGCTTCCAGTCATCCATTGACTTCTGGGGGCCGATATACGGGCACAACAGGTACGACAGACCGGCTTCCTTCGCATCGGCAATGCTCTTGTCGAGGTCTTTGTTCATGTCGAAGTGGGTACTGACCATTTTCACGCCCAGTCCGTCCAGAAACGACCGGATCTCTTTCGGCGACATACCCCACAGGAACCCTTGCGGGCCGCCGTAGCTTTCAAATTTCTTGTAGCCCATCTGCGCCAGCTGGGTCATGATGCCTTTCGGGTCTTTCGGCAACACATCCCGCACACTGTATAACTGAAGGCCAAAGTCTTTAAAGGTACCACCCAGTGATGTAGTGTGGCCAAGGGTAACGGCACCGGCGGTAAACAAACCGGCCCGAACAAGGAAATCGCGTCGATTAATCTGCATAAAGCGTTGTAAAGGTTAATGTATTCATTGCAAAGAACGGAACAATCTCCGGTTTATGAGCACTTCCGGCCAATTTTGCCTGCGCTTCAGAGCCCAATATGTGTGTGTGGGCCGGCAGATTTATCCCGTATCTCAACGCCGATATTCGGCTGGTAGTATAGTGATCTGGTAATGTGTCGTTAACTTTGCGTTCTTTTTGGAAAAACGCGTAATGCAGCAGGCAAAAATATATTTACAAAAGGGCCGCGACGAAGCGGTCCGGCGGTTTCATCCCTGGGTGTTTTCGGGGGCAATCGGTCGCTACGACGGCGATCTGGCAGATGGTATCTGTGTCGAAGTACTCGACCGCCACGGCAACTACATCGGCATGGGCCATTATCACGATGGCAGCATCGCTGTCCGGTTGTTTTCGTTTGGCAGCATCGACGGCGGACGCATCGTGCCTGACGTTGATTACTGGACCGAAAAACTGGGCCGGATTCTGGATGTCCGGCGGGGGATTTTTGCACCGGGCTCATCCATGGGTGACACCAACTGTTTCCGGCTCGTTCATGGTGAAGGCGATGGCTGTTCGGGCCTCATAATCGACATGTATAACGGCGTGGCCGTGTTTCAGGCGCACTCGATTGGTATGCACCGCGACCGCGATGTCATTGTCGAAGCGTTGCAGCGGGTGTTTGGTACGGAGCTGAAAGCAATTTATGACAAAAGCGCTGAGACCTTGCCGGATAAGTACGGACAGACGGTGCAGAACGGCTTTCTGTTTGGCCATTGCGAAACGCCTCATGCCGTACAGGAAAACGGCCATACCTTCCTGATTGACTGGGTAACGGGTCAGAAAACCGGCTTTTTCCTCGATCAGCGCGACAACCGCGCGTTGCTGGCACGGTATGCGTCAGGTAAACAGGTGCTGAATGCGTTCTGCTATTCAGGCGGTTTTTCGGTGTATGCCCTGAAAGCCGGTGCGGCGCAGGTGCATTCGGTCGATGTATCGCAGAAAGCGATTGACCTGACGAATCGCAACGTGGCGGCCAATTTCGGGGAGGCTGCCAACCACGAGGCCTATGCCGAAGATGTAATGAAGTATCTCAAAGCCCATAACCAGCAATACGATGTGGTTGTGCTTGACCCGCCCGCCTACGCCAAAAGCCTGTCGGCGAAGCATCGGGCGGTGCAGGGATATAAACGCTTAAATGCCGAAGGGCTGAAGCGGGTAGCGAAGGGTGGTATCCTGTTTACATTCTCCTGCTCGCAGGTGGTCGACCGCGGGTTGTTTTATAACACGGTTGTGGCAGCGGCTATTGAGGCAGGCCGGCAGGTGCGCGTACTGCACCATCTGAGTCAGCCCGCCGATCACCCTGTCAGCCTGTTTCATCCGGAAGGCGGTTATCTGAAAGGGCTTGTGCTCTGGGTTGAATAAAGCCCATACGTTATCAAATGCAAAGCCCCCGTTATCGAGAGACAGCGGGGGCTTGTTGTTGGGTATTGGTCAGTACTTATTCGAGGTCAATCGGCGACAGGTAGGGGAGGTATTGTTCGAGCCGTTCATCGCTGGCCCGGAAGGCGGTTGCCTGGAGAAGCTCGTTGGTAAAACCGTCGTAGCGCAGCTCTACAAAGAAGTCGTTAAGGCTGTAAAGCAGGAAGATATCCCGGTCTCCGTAGCGGTTAGCCAGCAGGTTACCCTTGTAGTACAGCATATCAAGCTGTTGCTGGGGTGGGAGGTTAACGAAGTAGATTGGTTGCATATCGGCTGTGTCCTTGAGGAATTACAAAGTACGGAAAAAGCAAGGCCCGTGTAAAGGAAAACCGCACAGAAAATTAGCGATGGCACAGCATTGGTGATTTTCTGTGCGGTTTGGGGTGT
>NZ_CAMFHL010000356.1 GCF_945952095.1 uncultured Arsenicibacter sp.
GCCATATGGTTTAGGGCGTGGGACATACTGGTGCGGGTTATTTGTCGCAACTGTATTCAGGGATGCAAAAGTGCAGCATGGGGTCAAGGGAGTTGCCCTGGCAGCTAACTGGCAGATTCCGGCCAATACGATTGTCTATAAATGGGGGCGTCCGGTAAACGGGAAGATACCCTTTGCCGGCGATCTGGCTTTATTCCGGTTCGGTGGTAGCCGGATTGATCATATTGAGATTGTCATTAACTGGCCGGAAGATGAGAACTATTTCTGGGTAATAGGCGGCAATACCTCAAACCCTAATAAGCCGGGTGAACAGGGGGTATTTGCAAAGAAGCGCCTGAAGCGGGATGCTTTGATCGTCAATCGGATTGACTTCTATAATGCAAGTGTGTAACTCTAACTTTTAACTAAAAAATGAAAACGCAGAATTTTGTTTTCAAAACTCATTTTCAGATTGCGGCTATTGCCGTCATGTTTTTTTTGATTGCCGCCAGACCATGGGGGGCTCTAAACCGGACGCTGGGCATTGTTTCGGAAGAAAAGGCAGTAGCTGATAGTCTTGCGTCCGATAGTGTTTACACAGTTGAAACCCCTGTTGTGGTTTTACCGCCGGAAACGGCCGACACTTTGGCTGAGTCTCTTGTCAGACGGGATAGTACCCATCGGGCATTGGCAGACTCAGCCAATTTTATTGATGGCAGGATCAAAACACTGGAGAAGCGCATAGCGGCCAAACGGCAGGAGCTAAAAAAGAAAGAACAGGAGCTGGTATCGGTCGATGAGATTAACGATTTACTGACCAGACAGAGCAAATCGCAGAAACAACCGGGGTATCTGCACCCATAACGCGCCCATCGACCCAACGAGTCATTCGGTGGGCGCGTTGTTCGACTCGTATCCGTCAGGCAGGCCTGATATATCCGGAAACAGCAATTGCAATCAGTTATCTGGAGACTGGCGGATGGAACCCAAAGCATAAGATCGTACGCGACAACAACTGGTTCGCGTTTCGTCACTCGGGACGATACCATGCGTACGCAACAGCTGACGGCTCAATAACGGATTACGCCTTACAGGAAAAGGTGTGGATTCGGGAACACGGCCTTGATACAGAAAAAAAATACAGGAAATGGATTAAAAGGCATTATGCTGAAGACCCGCTGTATGGCTTGAAGCTCAACTCAGCCATACGTAAAATGAGACGATTGGAAGATGTACAGGATTAACAGCATTGGTGATCAGGTTACGATCACTAAACCTTCGGGAAAAGAAATAGGCTCAGATAAGGCAATTGTATCGACTCGTGACAATTTCATCATTGTTGAGTTTGACGATAATGATAGGGTTGTCATGCCGGCAGATGACGTTTCAATCAATGGCGTAAAGGCGTCTGGTAGTGTATCTGAGACTGCTGAACTAATCCGGCGTCTGTTTATATCGGTCGAGGAGAGTCAGGGTAGCCTGTCAAATGTCACTGTCACACAAAATGGATTTCCGGTTGGTGCCGGTAATCCATTTCCTGTTTCTATACCAGCTACACGAAAGCTGAAACCCTATACGCTGGTTTCGACGGGGCCCGGCAGCGTTCCGGATGGCTGCATAAAGGCCGAATGCCTGAATCTGTCGAAGACGGCGACCGGCATCTGGAACGGAACCCCCATTATGCCCCGGCAGATGGTTGGCTTTGACCCTATTCCGGGGGGATACTACGGTGAAATTACCTACGATGGTACCAACACAACCCTATACATCTGCTATACCCGCTACGATCAGTAATTACAAACACAAGGTTTTCATGAGACTCTTACACTATCACATCTATAACGATGGAAACGCAGGCATGGCCAATATTCTGAGCAGTATTGAAAATGGCCTGATCATTGGTCGCCTTACGAATCGTAAGGTGATTTTTTATGCCAACCGGCGTACGCTGCCCGGCTCGGAGAATGTTGGTTTTTTGGACCTGTTCGATATTCAGGCATCCTTTGAATTTGTGCACGGAGATATGCCTGAAACAGTGCAGAACGGACCTGCTTTGCCGACAGCCGTAATGCTCTCGGTCCTGTGTTACGGAGAAAAACCGGATGCTGAGTTCTGTAACGGCCGGACCAGCATTATCGACCTGAAAGACTATGACCATTTCGACCAGATCAGGACAATGGATGCCGGTACGCTGGGATGGTTCTCTTATCTGTTTTACTTGAATATCCGCCAGCGCCGGTCCATTACGGAGTTTGTCAGCAAGGCAATCAGGCCCAGATCGCGGTATCTGGATGCTGCAATAGGTGTTGTTGATACGCTCAAAAAGAGCGCTAAAAGCTATTGTTCTATCCATGTGCGCCGTGGGGACTACATTCAGCCTTATACGCGCAACGGTCTGGTCACGGCTGAAGAAATGCTGCCGGTAATTGAAAAGACCTGCCCCAAGGATTCAATGCTGGTAATTCATACGGATGAACAGGATGAGCATTATTTTGATGCTATCAAGCAGAAATACCGCAACCACTGGCTAATTGATAAACAGCTGGTGGATAACTTCCCTGATTCAGTGGAGCGCGGCCTGGTTTCGTTGCTGGTGGCGTCTCATTCAGACAATTTCATTGGTACGTATTACAGCACATTTACGGGCCTGATACAACGGTACCGAAAATACAATGGGTATCTTGAACGGTTCCTTTATCTCTACAGCCAGCAGCCGATGCCGGTTGTAAATCAACTGGAGGGCGGGGAAGTGCAGACTATATATAATGCGGTGGAGCATCTGCCAAACGGCAAACAAAAGGAAGGCTCTTTCGGCAAGTATACATGGAACCGGCTGGGATTGCCGGCTAACTTTACGCCGAACCTGTTCTGGGCGCGGGAATGGCCGTGTAGCTATCCGAATCAGTTTGCACTGAAGCAGGGTATTGCGGCCGTGCCGGATTTTCTGGAGGAAACGGAGATTGACTATTTGCTCAATAAGGCAAAGGAGAAGATCAATGAGGAGCCATTACATACACGGGAAAACCGTCACCGGTCAACGCTGGACCAGCGTTTTGACCCTGTAGTGTCAGATATTGTTGTCAGAGCCTGCCGGTATTTTGGCTATGACTATGATCATGTGGAGCCGGGTATGCAGTTGTTTACGCAGTATACGGGTGGGCAGACCTACACGCACGTTGATAGTGTACATGAGTCTGAACAGGGCCGGCGTATGGCCAGCGTCCTGTTCTATCTGAATAACGATTACCAGGGGAGTTATATTGATTTTCCTTATTCAGGCATTCGGGTGAAGCCGAAACGGGGTATGATGATTACCTATCCGCTGATCAATGAGTTCGACGAACAGGATATCCGGTTTACGCATTCGGCAAGTATCATTACGGAAGGCACAAAGGTAATGTGTTACTTCTCTGTCAAGGAAACGTCTTTATAGGAGACAAGTTTTTATTAAGAATGCGAAAAGCCCCGGCACAGTATTGGCCGGGGCTTTTTTATTTCATTGCAGTAATGCCTGATTTGTCGGCAAAAGGCCCATTGGTAATGGGCATACTGAATACGGGGCAGTAGAACAACCTCATACCAGACGGAGAAATTGGGGTATCCGGCCGGCATACCTTCCGGATTTCACCAATCAGGTTATCATAAATACGGACAAGCCTTTCGTCCGGCCATTCCGATACTTCGGGATAGGCCAGACGAATGAAACGGGCTTTTTCGTCCACTGTATCGGGGTTAAATAACTTTTCAGGAATCAAATTCAGATTAAACATAACTGGCTATGTTAAACTTCTCGTCGAATAGTTTAGCGACGGCCTCCTCGAATGATTCCCAGGTCTTGAACAGCCTGATCATGTCCGATGTGCGGATGGTCTTCAGGAAGTCGGAAATAAACGGAGACCTCAGCACAGTTTCTATCCGGTAGTGTTCAACGAAGTTCTCAAACTCCTGTATGTTCTGGGGTAAGTTCATAAACAGGTATCCTATCCAGTTTGTCTGGCTGTTATCAAGTGCGCGTTTGGCCAGTTTTTTGGCCAGATCGCGGGTAAGATCGTCATTGATCCAGTGCAGGCCCCGGGGCACCTCGATAGGGCGGGGCTTAGGGGTGTTTCGCAAAAGGTACTCTTTGTAGTTATTCAGAAGTTCGTTCCAGATCTTCTTTTTCTTACGGATGAGCAACAACCGGTCATCGCGGCCGACATTTATTGTTGCGCCATTCCGTGTATGAAAATCATAGGCCTCTCTAATAGTAAGATAGAATCTGGTACTGGCCTGACTTGAACTGATTTTCAGATCATGTGCCATGATTTTAAATTGGAGTCCCTCAACGACACGGATTGAACTGGCCGCGTTCAGGATTTTAGTAGCATTCAGTGTGGCGGGCTCGTCAGAATCAAAAACCGTCAGCTGGCTGTTTTTTTGATCAATCATGGTTATTTATATAATAGTTAAAATTGATTGTTGACTGACTGCAATGTAACCTGTAGTTTTTACTGGCATTCTTTACGTGGGTTTTATTGATTTCCCAGGCATCCAGATTAAGGTCCAGGTCATAACAGGCTATTCCGATATTGAAACTGCCGGCGTGGGTATCGAGTATCCTGATCGGCCGGCCAAGTTTTTCCTGTAACGGAATACAGTATTCGGAAAGCAGCCATTTGTAGAGCCGGAGGGGCTTTTGGGTTGGATGAATCCTTTTTTCATTCAGCTTTTTATTGCCCTGCTGGATATGCCCCTCAGCAATTGATTTGCCCTGCATCATGCCGTTCCACATATACCTGAACATACGGACCGAATTGTGAAAACTGCAGTAAGCTATTTCGCAGTCGGAGAAAGACGAATCGCCATTGACTTTATCCCAGATTATCCTCCCCGCCGAAGGATAAACAACGGGGAAGTAATTGCAACCCCAGATAATCTGGTGGGTACTGATCCGGAACAGCTTTTCGAAGTACTCCGGTGGCGGGATTTGCCATTTTTCAGACTTGGGATATGTGATACGTTTGACCTTTTTGGCAGAAATTGAGGAACCGTAGTGGCCACGTTTTTCCGGTCCGGAAAAGTATGGAGGGTCAACAATGGCAACATCATAGGCGTTATCAGGCATATACTCAATTGCCTTTTGTCCGTCGCCCCAATACAACTGCTGGACTGCTTTTTCTACAATACACATAGGCTCTTTCTGTCGTGGTCCGGTTAAATACTTTCTGAATTATCCTCCTCGCAGCTGAACATTTTCAGCCCGTCTTCCGGCATTACGCATTCAATCCCCTGAGATTCGTCGTATACACAGGCAATAGTACCGATTGCAGAACGAAGGTCTTCGAGCAACTCCTGTAATTCATCGACCGGTGCCTGAACATGATTGCTTAAACTATATGGCTCATTTTGCTTTTGCCAGTAATTAAGACGATCAATTAATCTGTCGTACGACGCACAAGCCATCT
>NZ_CAMFHL010000357.1 GCF_945952095.1 uncultured Arsenicibacter sp.
CACCATAACCGTCGGCTATTTCATTGCCGTCTGGCTGAACAGAAAGTATCCGACCCCGCTCCGTGATGCGCCCGATGCCCGCCTGGACGATATTGCCGCCATTGCCA
Organism: uncultured Arsenicibacter sp.; assembly: GCF_945952095.1. GTDB lineage: Bacteria > Bacteroidota > Bacteroidia > Cytophagales > Spirosomataceae > Arsenicibacter. Next base: position 108 of record NZ_CAMFHL010000357.1, read on the forward strand.
ACAAAAGCGACAAGGACCTGCCATCGCTTGGATTTGCACTGCTTCCGGCGGTTTTCCCGCTGGTTACGATCTGTATCCGGTCGGCTGTTGAGGCTTTTTCTAAACCCAAAACGCCAGTAACCGACTCCGCATTTGTCAATAGCGTGCTGGATGTTGTCTTGTTTTTCGGTGATAAAAACATTGCTTTACTGACCGGTGCTATCTTTGCCCTGCTCCTGCTCGCTTATCAGAAAAAGACGCGCAAGGAAGCCTTGACGGCGTTTGTTCAGACAGCGCTGATGAGTGGCGGCGGCATCATTCTGATTACGGCAGCGGGTGGTGCATTCGGTGGTATGCTACAGCAGACCGGCATCAGTCAGCGCATTGCAGAGATGACTAAAGAGTACCAGATGGCGCTGATTCCGCTGGCGTTCCTGATCACCGCCATTGTCCGGACGGCTCAGGGCTCGGCCACCGTAGCCCTGATTACGGCATCGGGAATTCTGGCCGGCATGGCGCAACAGGCTAATTTAGGCTTCCATCCGGTGTATCTTTGTCTGGCTATCGGCAGCGGCGCCAAACTGATCCCGTGGATGAACGATGCCGGTTTCTGGATTATGTGTAAAACGAGTAACCTGTCGGAACAGGAAGCACTGAAAACCATTGCCCCCATGCAAAGTCTGATGGGTATTACCGGTTTACTCCTGACGATGCTGGCCGCTCAGTTGTTTCCGCTGGTCTGACGCCAGTATATGCCTGCCGCAGGCCTGCCAAACTAATTACCTGCATGGATGTACCAACCAATCCTATTGTCATTAAAACCACGCCTCAGGATACTGTTGCGATCGTTGCCAATCCGCAGGGCCTGCCCCGCGGTACAACGCTCCCCGACGGTATTGTCCTGAGCGAAGATATACCGATGGGACACAAGGTGGCCCTCACCGACCTTGCCGCGGGCGATGCCGTACTGCGGTACGGCCATGTCATCGGGTACGCCAACACACCGGTTAAGCGGGGAAGCTGGGTCAATGAGTTTACCATCAGCCTGCCCCCCCCGCCGCCCCTGGATGAAATCCCCTATACGCCTCCGCCAGTCGTTGCTGCCGATCCGCTGGAAGGCTATACATTTGAGGGCTACCGGAATGCCGATGGCACGGTCGGGACCAAAAATGTACTGGGTATTACTACCAGCGTCCAGTGCGTGGCCGGCATCACTGATTACATCTGCCAGCTGATCCGGCGGGAATTGCTTCCGCGCTACCCGAACGTAGATGATGTGGTCGGATTCACGCACAGCTATGGCTGCGGCATTGCCATTGATGCGCCTGCCGCCATCGTGCCGATCCGCACCATCCGGAACATTGCCCAAAACCCCAACTTCGGCGGCGAAATTATGATCATCGGGCTGGGGTGCGAAAAACTGCGGCCCGAACGGCTGCTTCCCGATACAGGCAATTCGGGCAGTTCCATTCTGTATCTTCAGGATGAATCGCTGGAAGGGTTCGGCGATATGGTAGACGAAATTCTGACACTGGCCGAAAAACACCTTCAAAAGCTCAACCAGCGCCGTCGGACTACCTGCCCGGCGTCTGACCTGGTCGTTGGCATGCAATGCGGCGGCAGCGATGCTTTTTCCGGGCTAACGGGCAATCCGGTTTCGGGCTTTGCGGCCGATCTGATTGTCAGGGCGGGCGGCACGGTGTTTTTTTCGGAGGTCACCGAAGTACGCGATGCCATTCACCTGCTTGTGCCCCGTGCGGCCGATGCTACCGTTGCGCAGGCACTGAAGGACGAAATGGCCTGGTACGACAACTACCTGATGCAGGGACGGGCTGACCGAAGTGCCAATACCACACCCGGCAACAAGGGCGGCGGGCTAAGCAATATTGTTGAAAAGGCGCTTGGTTCGGTAGCCAAATCCGGTACCAGCCCAATTGTAGATGTGGTGTCGCCGGGCGATAAAATCCGCAAGAAAGGCCTGAATTTCGTTGCCACGCCCGCCAGCGATTTTGTCTGTGGTACCTTACAGCTGGCTGCCGGTATGAACCTGCACGTGTTCATCACGGGGCGCGGTACACCCTATGGCCTGAATATGGTGCCGGTAATAAAAGTCAGTTCCAATACCAGACTCAGTCAGCGCTGGCATGACCTGATCGATTTTGACGCCGGACCCGTTGCGTTCGGCCTTAAAACGATTGACGAATCGGGTTGGGACTTATTCCGCCTGATACTGGACATTGCCAGCGGCCGCAAACAGGTAGCAACCGACAAAATCGGACTGTATAATGATCTGGTTTTGTTTAATCCCGGACCACTTACGTAGTGTTTTTTCCTTTTCCTCTGATACAACCATGACCCTTACTCAATCCCTGCATGGTCTGAACGGACCGAAGATTAAAGCGTTTCATATTACCCCGATTGCCGTTGTTGACCCTCCACTGCTCAATGCCGCCGGGCTGCATGCGCCCTATGCGCTGCGCACAGTAGTTGAACTGGTTACCGACGACAACATCAGCGGAATCAGTGAGATCCCCGGCAATATTGCCATCGACCGGTCGCTTGAAGCCAGTAAACCGCTGATTATCGGGCAGGATCCTTTTCAGCTGAATACCATCCGCGATTTATTGCTGGCCCATTTCGGGCAGGATAAAGCCTCGGAGCGCGGGGATACGCCCTGGGATCAGCGCACACTGGTGCATATTTTCAGTGCTATTGAGGTTGCCTGTCTGGACATTATCGGCAAAATCATCAACCGTCCGGTAGTTGATTTACTCGGAGGCCGCCGCCGTGACCGGGTGCCGTTTTCGGCCTACCTGTTCTACAAATTTGAGGGTGCCGGCGGACCGCTTGCGTTCGGTACCGATCCAACGGCAACCGGCTGGGCCGCCGCCCGTCAGGCTAGTGCGTTAACACCCGATGAAATCGTGGCTCAGGCCAAAGCCATGTGTGCGGAATTTGGCTTTCAGTCGATTAAGCTGAAAGGCGGCGTCTTTGATCCGCGTCAGGAGGTTGATGCTGTTTTTGCGTTGCGTGAAGCGTTCGGCCCTTCTGTACCGATCCGGATCGACCCGAATGCGCTCTGGACAGTAGAGACTGCTATTCAGTACGGCAAGGAAATGGAAGGCGTTATCGAGTATCTCGAAGATCCGGTCCGCGGACAGGAAAACATGGCGGCCGTGCGGAAAGCCCTTAAAACACCGCTGGCGACCAATATGTGTACCACTTCTTTTGAGGACATCCCCCGAAGCTATTTACTCGGTTCAGAAGACATCATTCTGAGCGATCACCATTTCTGGGGTGGTTTGCAGGCCTCCATGACCCTGGCGGACATCTGCCGGATTTTCGGCCGTGATCTGTCTATGCACTCCAACTCCCATCTGGGTATTTCGCTCGCGGCCATGGTACACCTTGGTGCGGCCATTCCGAATTTGACCTATGCGCTGGATACACACTATCCATGGCAGTCAGATGAAATTATTACAGGCGGACGGCTGACGTTTGAAGACGGCGGCGTTGCCGTTCCGGAAGGCCCTGGTCTTGGCGTAGAGCTCGACCGGGAAGCGCTGGCACGCCTGCACGAGAATTACCTTGCCTGCGGACTGACTAAACGGGATGATGAAACTGAAATGCAGAAAGTACAGCCAGGCTGGACATTTAAGGCCACCCGCTGGTAACTCACGAACCTTTCGACAATCAATATCATGGATTTATCAACCATTAAATCGTCACTCGAAGACGGGCTCCTTTCGTTTCCGGTGACAGATTTCGACCAGAACGGTCAGTTTAATGCCACCACCTACGCCGACCGGATCGACTGGTTTGTGGGCCATCAGGTCTCTTCGGTTTTTGTTGCCGGTGGTACCGGCGAATTTTTCTCCCTCTCTGCGGCTGAATATGAGCAGATAGTCAATATCTCTACCGAAACTGTGGCCGGCCGGGTACCGGTTATCTCCAGCGTAGGACGTAGTATTCCGGACGCCATCGCCTTTGCAAAGATGGCCGAAAAAGCCGGTGTGCATGCCTTGCTGCTGTTTCCTCCCTACCTGACCGAATGCCCGCAGGACGGCGTTGTCGCCTATGCTAAAACGATTATGCAGCATACCGACCTGCCGGTGATTTATTACAACCGCGGCAATGGGGTATTATCGCCGGAAAACCTGCAGCGGCTGGCCGACGCCTGCCCCAATCTGATCGGCCTGAAAGACGGAACCGGTAATATTCAGGATCTGAACGATACCATCAAAACCCTCGGCAACCGGCTCTCCTACATCGGCGGCGTACCGACGGCCGAAATCATTGCCGAGGCGTATTTATCCATTGGCGTCAACACGTATTCTTCCGCAGCCTTTAACTTTGTTCCGGAGCTGGCCAATCTGTTCTACAAAAGCCTCCGGACGGGTGATAAGGCAACAGTTGATGCCATTACACGTTCCTTTTACATCCCGCTGGTACGCCTTCGCAGCAAGAAAAACGGGTATGCTGTCAGCCTGATCAAAGCCGGAGCCAAACTGATTGGTAAGAGTGCGGGCGATGTGCGGCCTCCGCTGTCAATGCCAACCGAAGAGCACATTGCTGAACTGGCGCGTATCATAGACGCGAATAAAACAGGGGCTTAACTGTTATTTCACAATGCAACATTGGTGGTCGCCGATCACCCTTTTTTTCACCCTATGGCCGAACCCTTTAAACTCAACTATGCCCCGCACATCAACATGTTTGAGTGCCATGCCGGCCCGGATCCCCTGGACCAGATCCGGTTTATGGCTGACATGGGATTCCGGGCCCTTGAAGACAGTGGTCCCGCCCATCCCGGTTTTCCGGGGCGGCTTGGTCTCGGCTTTTTGTTACAACCGGTTGAGCTGGTATCGAAAATCGGGGAAACGCTTGCGGCCCTTGATATGGAGATGGGCACGGTTTCGCTTGGTCCTGCCTTCTGGCCTGTAAAGCCGTCGCTGACTACCGGCGATCCGGATGTATTGGCCGTTTTCCTGAGCCGGTGCCGGATGGCCATTGAGACCCTCAAACGGCTAAACGGCCGGTTCGTTACCATTTCAGCCGATATGATCGATTTTTCGCTCCCGGCCGAGATGCAGACGCGGCATGTGACCGACGCGCTTCAGGCGGCCTGTGATCTGTTCGAACCGGAAGGCATCACCCTGTTGCTGGAGCCATTGAGTGACGCCACTCCCCTCTTCCTGCGGTCATCAGCAAAGGCCTGTCAAATCTGCCAGGTAATCGACCGGCCTTCCTGTAAGCTGCTTTTTGACATGTATCATCT
>NZ_CAMFHL010000358.1 GCF_945952095.1 uncultured Arsenicibacter sp.
GCAGCGTCAGATGTGTATAAGAGACAGATGAAAAGCCCGACCGTTACGCCGCTGGCTACCGAAGGCTGGAGTTCGGTGCATTCGGTACTGAATGAAAATGATTTCTGGGAAAACATCGAAGCCATCCGCGCCGCCGGTGCGCAGGGTATTCTGGTGATTCCGATTGAAAAAATGATTTACTAAACGCAGCCGTTATGCAACTGATTCCTTTTCCGGACCGGAGCGAGTGGCCAGCTTTACTGGCCCGTCCGGTACAGTCGTCGGCGCAGATCGAAGCGGCCGTGGCCCCGATTCTGGCACAGGTAAAAGCCGGGGGCGATGCGGCGCTGATTGAACTCGCCAAGCGATTCGATAACGTTGATCTGGCCGAAACCGGCATTCAGGTACCGGCCGAAGAACTGGCCGCCGCTGAATCACAGCTGAGCGACGACCTGAAAGCAGCCATCCGGCAGGCCTATGCCAACATCCGGACCTTTCACGACGCCCAGAAACAGGCCGTCGAAAAAATTGACACGATGCCGGGCGTGACCTGCTGGCGCCGGTCCGTTGGTATCGAAAAAGTCGGCTTGTACATCCCTGGCGGAACGGCGCCCCTGTTCAGCACCGTGCTGATGCTGGGCGTTCCGGCGCAGCTTGCCGGTTGTCGTGAGGTAGTACTTTGTACGCCCGGCAATCACCCTGCCATCTATTTCGCCGCTCAGTTGGTTGGCATCACCAACGTTTACCGCATCGGCGGAGCACAGGCGATTGCGGCTATGGCATACGGCACTAAAACAGTTCCGCAGGTTTACAAGATTTTCGGCCCCGGTAACCAATACGTGACGGCTGCCAAAATGCTGGTGGCTAAAGAAGGCATGGCTATCGACATGCCGGCCGGACCCTCCGAAGTGGCGGTCTACGCCGACGACACGGCCGTTCCGGCTTTTGTCGTGGCAGACTTACTGTCTCAGGCCGAACACGGAGCCGACAGCCAGGTACTGCTGGTGACAACCTCGAGGAAGTTGCTGAACAGCGTAAATCTGGCCCTGTCAACCCAGCTGGAACGACTCCCGCGCCGTGATTTAGCCGCAAAAGCTATTGAGAACAGCAAAGCCATTCTGGTGGACACGCAGGCCGATGCAATTGACCTGCTGAATCAGTATGCCGCTGAGCACCTGATTCTGAGCGTGGCCGACGCAGAAGCCGTTGCCGAAAAAATCATCAATGCGGGTTCTATTTTCCTTGGAAACTATACACCGGAATCAGCCGGTGATTATGCATCGGGTACCAACCATACCCTGCCAACCAACGGCTTTGCCCGTGCCTACAGCGGCGTATCGCTGGATAGTTTCGTGAAGAAAATTACCGTTCAGTCGATTACCCCGGAAGGCCTGCGCGGGCTGGGGCCGGTGGTCGAAGCGATGGCCGAAGCCGAGTCGCTGGATGCCCACAAACGGGCCGTCAGCATCCGGTTGAAAGCCTTAGACGAGCTATAATTGCCAACGCCCCGTCTAAACGTTCAGGCGGGGCTTTTTTTCTTTTTCCCACTCCGATACAGACATGAAAACACGATTATTGATAGTGCTCCTCGGGCATCTGTGCCTGACCTCCAATGCCCAGCAGGCAACCGGAAAAGCGCAACAGATTATTGAGCGGATGCAGCAGGTTTACCGAACTGCCCGGACTTATCAGGATGCAGGTGAAGTGATTTCTGAGTTTACCTCCAAAGAAGGTAAGCAAGGCTTTACAAATAAACTTGCCTTTACAACTGCCTACGACCGAAAAGCAGATCAGTTTCGTTTTTTTTATGAGACAATAAAGGGCAGGTTATCATACACGTATGTTTATTTAATTTGGTCAGCAAACGGAGAGACAAAGCATTATTGGTCGTCTGATAAAAAACCGAAAGGCGATTTTTCCCTTGAATCAGCACTCGCAACAGCAGCAGGTATTTCAGGAACATCCTCCCGAAAAATTACCAGCTACCTCTTTGATCATTCCAATATGACTGGTTTGCTTTTACAGCGGCTTGACAATGTGCAACTTGCCGGAACAGAAAAAATTGAGGAAGCAAATTGCTTTGTACTGAAAGCAATGGATAGCTCCCAAAAGATTCCGACTACGTTCTGGGTTGATAGTAAATCATTTATGATCCGGAAAATTGAGGAGCACATGCAGATACCCAATAATTCAGTGAAGACTACCATATCTTTCCGGCCAATTGTGAACCAGCCAATCGCTGCGAAAGACTTAGCTTTTGATTATGAGCGCTACAAGTCGTTTGAAAATTGATTTTTCGATTCAAGAACTCGGTCCGGCAGATGCCGAAGCACTTGCCGGGCTGGCGTTGCAGACCTATCGGGACCATTACCTGCATCTGTGGCTAGACGGCGGCGAGTGGTATATGAACCGCTGCTTTAACACCGCTCAGCTGACAGCCGAACTGGCCGACCCGAACAGCCGCTTTTACCTTATCCTCGATGCCGGTCAATCGGTAGGTTTCCTGAAAATCAACCTCGACAAACCCCTGCCAACTGACCCGGATTTGTCGGCTCTGGAACTCGAACGGATTTATTTTCTGGCCTCGGCCACCGGTAAGGGCCTCGGCCGCTTCGCCGTTGATTTTGTGGTCGGGCTGGCGCAGGAGCTGAATAAAGCCTGTGTCTGGCTCAAAGCCATGGATAGCAGCGAAGCCGCCCTGAACTTTTACCGGCAGAATGGTTTCACCGTCGTCGGTGCCGAACAGCTGACCTTTGCCGTCATGAAACCAGAATTACGGGGTATGCTGGTGCTGAGCCGGCCGATCCTTTCTAATAACTGAATGATTAACCAGTAACCCATATGCGTCCTTTTAATCTTGCTGATATTCTTCGTCCACACATCCTGAACATTACACCCTACTCCTCAGCCCGTGACGAATATACGGGAAAGGAAGGCGTATTTCTGGATGCTAACGAAAACCCGTTCGGGCCGGTACTGAGTGGCGACAATGCGCTGACGACCTTTAACCGCTACCCCGATCCGTATCAATCGGCGATCAAAGAGCGGCTGGCGCCGATTAAGCAGGTCCGGCCAACACAGATTTTCCTGGGCAACGGCTCCGACGAACCCATTGACCTGCTGGTCCGCGCTACCTGCCGCCCTGGCGTTGATACGATGCTGACGATGCCGCCAACCTATGGCATGTATGAGGTGTCTGCCGCCATTAACGATATTGCATTAACCAAAGTCCCGCTTACGGCTGATTTTCAGGTAAACACACCGGCCGTACTGGCTGCCATCGCCGAGAAAAACCCGAAAATCGTCTGGTTTTGTTCGCCGAACAACCCGTCGGGTAATTTGCTGAGCCAGGAGGCAATTCAGACCGTGCTGGATGCCGCTGAAAACTGTCTGGTGGTGGTTGATGAAGCCTACATCGACTTTGCCGAAACCGGTACGTCGTGGGTATCGCGGCTGGATCAGTACCCGAATCTGGTGGTGCTGCAAACGTTCTCGAAAGCCTGGGGACTGGCCGCGCTCCGGCTGGGGATGTGCTTTGCCTCCGAAGAAATTATCCGCGTACTGAACAAAATCAAGCCGCCGTATAACATTGCCGCCCCAACCCAGCAGCTGGCGCTCGACGCCCTGCAACTGGAAGCAGCCAAGGACCGGATGGTGGCGAAGATTCTACACGAACGGTCGGACTTACACGAAAAACTGCTTACTTTGCCCATCGTCCGCCGGATTTATCCGTCCGATGCCAACTTCCTGCTGGTCCGGTTTGATGAGGCAAAGGCCGTGTTTGATTTTCTGATTGATCGTCAGGTAATTGTCCGCGACCGCTCCCGCGTCATTCTGTGCGACGACTGTCTGCGGATTACGGTTGGTACGGCAGAGGAAAACAAACGATTAATTGATACGTTGAAACAGTACCGTGTCACAATGGCCACTACGTTTTAAACGTTATTTACCGTCAGCAACGTCACATATGTTTAGAAAACTGGTTCTGGGTGCCCTCGTGATCCTTGGCACCACCTTCACGCAACGGGCGCAGGCCCAATACAACAACTGGGCAGCAGGTTTCCGTATCGGCGAACCGGCAGGGATAAATATCCGGAAGTACTTCGGTGATAATAAGGCGTTTGACCTCAATATCGGTACGTATGGCGGGTTGTACGGCAACAAGCGCGATTACCGCCGTGGGGTTTACCGGAGCGTAGGTCTGACCGTTCAGGGTAATTACATATGGCATAACCGGTTGTTTGGCAAAGATGAACTCCGCGGCTATTACGGAATCGGGGGGCAGATTAACTCACGCCGCTATTATCCGCAACGCCTTCAGACGTATAACGAATACGAAAGCGGTTTCTCACTCGGTGGCTCTGCCATTGCCGGTGCTGAATATTTTGTACCGAACAAACCGTATTCGGTGTTTATAGAAACCGGCCTGTATGTCGAGGTACTGCCGGCTCCGCTATTTCTGAACGTGCAGTCGGGGGTTGGGCTCCGGTATAACTTCTAGGCTATGATTACCCAATCGACCATTGAGGAGGCTCACGACCGGATCCGGCCACATATTCACCGGACACCGGTGATGACCAACCAGACAATCAATCAGCGGATTGGCGCGGAGTTGTTTTTCAAGTGCGAAAACTTCCAGAAAATAGGGGCGTTCAAAGCACGCGGCGGCCTGAATGCGGTGTTACAGCTCTCGCCGGACGAACTGGCCAATGGTGTTACAACACACTCGTCGGGCAACCACGCCCAGGCGATTGCCTATGCGGCGCGACAGGTCGGTACGAAAGCGTACATTGTGATGCCGCGAACCGCACCGCAGGTGAAAAAAGATGCCGTCCGCGGCTACGGGGCCGAGATCATTGAGTGCGAGCCAACGCTTGACGCGCGCGAGGCCGGTGTACAGGCGGTGATCGAACGCACCGGTGCGGCCATGATTCACCCCTTCGACGATGACCGCGTGATAGCGGGTCAGGCTACATCGGCCAAGGAGCTGATGGAAGACTACGGTCAGGATCAGCCGTTTGATGTTATTCTGGCGCCGGTCGGGGGTGGCGGTCTGCTGAGCGGTACGGCCCTGTCGGTGCACTACTTTTCGCCCCAAACCCGCGTCATTGCCGGAGAACCCGAAGGCGCAGCCGATGCCGTACTGTCGTTCCGGTCGGGCGTGGTCGAAAAAGCACCCTACATCAATACCATTGCCGACGGGTTAATGACGACACTCAGCCCGCGTACACTGACCATCATCCGGCAGCATGTATCCGACATTCTGACGGTTCCGGACCCTGAAATTACCGGCGCCATGCGGCTGATCTGGGAGCGCATGAAGATTGTGATGGAACCCTC